>DATBLK010000137.1:0-6376 GCA_036555405.1 Anaeromyxobacteraceae bacterium | reverse complement strand
CGTCGTCGTCCACCGGCCGCGTCGAGAACTTCCGCAGCGCCAGCGACATCTCGTCGCGAAACACGGCGTCGTCGATGGCGCGCCGCATCGCGCCCACCACCGCGAACTGGGCCGGGAGGTGCCCCAGGCAGCGGAGGTTGTAGAGGGCGGGGAGGAGCTTGCGGGCGGTGAGGTCGCCCGTGGCCCCGAAGACCACGAAGAGGCAGGGGTCGCCGGTGCGCTCGGCCGAGGGCTCGCTCATCGCCTCGCCTCCCCGTGGCCGCCGAACTGCTTGCGGAGCGCCGAGAGCAGCCGGTCGGCGAAGGAGGGGTCCTTGCGCGAGCGGAAGCGGGCGAAGAGCGAGGCGGCGATGACCGGCGCCGGCACCGCCTCCTCCACCGCCGCCAGCACGGTCCAGCGGCCCTCGCCCGAGTCCTCGACGCGACCGGTGAAGCCCTCGAGCTCCGGGCTCTCGGCGAGCGCCCGGGCGGCGAGGTCGAGGAGCCAGGAGGAGACCACGCTGCCGCGGCGCCAGAGCTCGGCGACGGCCGGGAGGTCGAGGGCGTAGCGCTCGCCCTCGGGGCGGCCCTCGTCGCCGGAGGCCTGGAGGATCTCGAAGCCCTCGGCGTAGGCCTGCATGAGGCCGTACTCGATGCCGTTGTGGACCATCTTCACGAAGTGCCCGGCGCCGGCCGGGCCGCAGTGGAGCCAGCCCTCGGGCGCGGTCCCCTCGACGCCGGGCGTGGCCTCGACGCCGCCGCGGCCCGGCGCCAGGGAGCGGAGCGCCGGCTCGAGCCGCCGCACCGCCTCGAGGGGGCCGCCCACCATGAGGCAGTAGCCGCGCTCCGCGCCCCAGACCCCGCCGCTGGTGCCGGCGTCGACGTAGTGGACCCGCAGCGCCGCGAGCTCGCGGGCGCGCCGGACGTCGTCCTTGTAGTGGGTGTTGCCCCCGTCGACGACCACGTCGCCCGGGGAGAGGAGCCCGGAAAGCTCGCGGATCGCCGCCTCGGTGGTCTCGCCGGCCGGGAGCATGACCCACACCGCCCGCGGCGCCGCCAGCCGGGCGACGAGGTCGCGGAGCGTCGCCGCCGTCTTCCCCCCCTCGCCCTCGAGCCTGCGGAGCGGCTCCGGGCTCCGGTTCCAGGCCACCACCTCGTGGCCGGCGCGGACGAGCCGGCGCGCCATGTTCCCGCCCATCCGGCCCAGGCCCACCATTCCGAGCTGCATGGCGTCCTCCTGCGGGCGCGCCCCCGGTCCGACCCCGCGGTGGCAGCTTGTCCCGGGACCTCGCCGGCGCGCGACGGGCCACATGGGGCCCCCCGCGCCGCCCCTCACCCCGCGGGGAAGGCGAGGAAGTCGATTTCCCCTCTCCCCCGCCGGTACGGGGGAGAGGGGACACCGCGGCAGCGGCTAGCCCTCGGCGCTCGCCGCCGGCACGAGCTCCTGCGCCGGGACCTGAGGCGGGGGCGGCGGCGCCTGGGCGGCGCGGCGCTTCTTGAAGCGCTGGTGGACCTCGAAGGCGAAGTTGTCGAGCACCTCGGGGTCGATGGGGTCGCCGTTCAGCGAGAGCGAGAGGGAGAGGAGCCCCTCCTTCTCGGCGACGTGGCAGAACTGCGCCTCGGCGATCTTGTTGGGCATGCACTCGAGCGGCCCGACGCTGACGGTGGCGTCGATCTCGCGGCGCCGCCAGGCGCGCACCGGGACGCCGATGGTGAGCGGCGTCTCCACCTCCAGCTCCTCGCGGACCCAGGGGGCGGCGGCGGCGAGCACCTCGGGGATGGTGGCGTGGTGCGGCCAGCCCAGCGGCCCGGCGGCGGCGCCGTGGCAGGCGGCGAGGAGCCGCTTGCGCACCCAGTGCTCGATGCGGTCGGCGACCCCGCGCTTGATCCCGTTCTTGTGGGCGACGTAGTCGGAGTACTGGAGGTACTCGGACACCGGCTCGAGCCGGGCGCGGATCCCGCGCCGCTCCAGCGCCCGGGCGACGAAGTCGTTGGCGAAGGGGTCGCTGCGCACGTAGATCTCGCCGACGATCAGGACGCTGGGGAGGTCGCGCTTCCCCTTCACCGCCGCCAGCTCGCCGGCGCAGCGCCGCACCAGGGCCGGGATGCCGTAGCCGCGGCCGCTGGCGGCCTCGAGGAGCACCCTGGCCGGCGAGAGGTCGCCGGCCGCCGCGGCCTCGACGAGCCGGGAGAGCTCGGCGAAGTGGCGCCGGTGGATCTCCTCGGCCGCGCCCTCGGCGGTCTCCACCGGGCGGACGTCGTGGAGCGCGTCCTCGAGGACCCCGAAGGCGGACAGGCCGGCGAAGACGATGGCCGAGAAGCCGGAGGGGAGCCCCTGGAAGTAGTCGCCGAAGGGCGGGGACCAGATGCGCACCCGCGAGCCCCAGCCCAGCCGGTCGAGCACCATGTGGTGGAGGTCGCGGTAGGCGCCGAAGCGGCAGGGGCCGCAGGATCCGGGCATGAGGAAGAGGAACCGCTCCTCCGTCTCCCGGGCCCGTTCCAGCCGGTCGAGCACGCTGCCGAGCGTCACCGTCATCGGCAGGCACTCCTTGCCCGAGGTGTGGCGCCGCCCCTGGCGGAGCGTGTCGCGCGTCGGCAGCGGCAGCACCTCGGCCGGCACGCCCAGGCCGCGGATGGCGGCGGCCACGGCCTCGGCCTCGGGGCCCATGGGCGGGATCAGCACCCGCTCCTTCCGCTTCACGATCTCGGTGATCCGCTGCCGGGGGACGTGGAGGCGCCGCTCGTCCCGGGGCTCGGCGCGGCGCGCGGCGCGAAGGTCCTCCCGGACGCAGTGGAGGAATGCCTCGACGCGGGTCTTGGTCCCGGCGTCGCCGGAGTGGCCGTCGGTCTCGATGATGGCGAAGGGCTTGCCCTCCATCAGCCAGGCGAAGCCGTGCACCGTGAAGCTGTCCGGGCCGCAGGAGTAGTTGGAGCAGAAGATGCCGTAGACGCCCGGCTGGCGGCGCACCTGCCAGGCGGCGCGCAGGATGCGCTGGCTGTATCCCCAGAAGACGTCCTCGAAGACCGGCGCGTCCTTTGGCAGGGGCAGGCAGTCGACCGGGATGGCGACGGCCCCCTGCTCGCGGAGGATGGAGGGGACGTTGGAGTTCAGGACGTCGTTGTGGATGGTGTAGCTGCGGCCCAGCACCACCACCGGCGTGATCTCGCGCTCCCGGCAGAAGTCGAGGGCGCGCCGGCCGGAGGCGAGGAGCCCCTCGTCGAAGCGGACCTGGGCGGCGCGGGCCGCCTCCCAGGCCGGGCGCCACTCCGCCTCCCGGCCCACGCCCAGCCCCTCGGCGAGCTCGCGGCAGGACCCGAGGAACGCCTCCGAGTCGAGGAAGCCCTCCCCCATGTCCACCACCGGCGAGAGGATCCGGGCGCCGGAGGACCCGAGGTCCCAGCGCAGCATGTCGGGCGAGGCCTGGACGATGGGGCAGACGGTCGAGTACTTCTCCGCCTTCACCCGCGGGATCTCGCGCAGCATGGGCAGGAGCAGCCAGTCGGGGCGCCCCTGGGCCATTCCCGAGACCAGCCCGTGGTACTGCTGCATGGGGGCGCAGAAGGGGACGTTGGCCTCCTCGATGCCGCGCTTCAGCGCCTTGCGGTCGGCGCCGGTGGCCACGGCGACGTCGAAGCCCAGCCGGTGGACGAAGGTGGCGAAGAAGGGGAAGAGCCCCTTGAGCTGGAACTCGTCGGTGAGGGCCACCACCGGCCGGCCGCGGCGCGCCGAGACCTCGTCGACGATGCGCCCGACCGCCTCGGCCCGCTCCCGGAACGGATCGGGCGCCAGGTCGGGGAGCTTCCTCCTCCGCGTGCCCTTGTCGTGGAGCGAGCAGCCGCCCCCCCAGGTGAAGCGCTGCTTCTCGCCCGCGACCAGGGTGGTGAGCCGGTCGATGCGGCACTTGTTGCCGGCGGCGCCGCACCCCTGCGTCGAGCTGCAGACGAAGGTGTCCTTCCTCTCCACCCGCGCCCCGAGGAAGCGGCCGCAGTCGGCGGGCGTGAGCTCGCGCAGCGGGAGGTCCTCGGCGGCCAGCAGCGCGATGCCGATGGCGCCCATGAGGCCGGGCTTGGGCGGGACCACGACCTCGGCCCCGGTCTGCCGGGCCACGGCGGCGGCGAGGGCGTCGGCGGCGAAGGGCATGCCCTGGCAGAAGATCACCTGGCCGACTGAGCGGCTCCCCTTCACCCGGTTCAGGTAGTTCGCGATCACCGAGTCGTAGATGCCGGCGACGATGCGCTCGCGCTCCACGCCCGAGGCCACCGCCTCGTCGATGATCTCGGCCATGAAGATGGAGCAGTGCTGGCCCAGGGCCACCCCCGAGTCGCTCCGCAGGGCCTCCTCGCCGAGCTGGGCCACGCTCTCGATGCCGCTGAAGCGCTTCCCCTGCTCCTCGATGAAGGAGCCGGTCCCGGCGGAGCAGGCCTCGTTCATGGCCGCGTCGACGACGCGCCCGTCGGCGAGCCGGATGTACTTCGCGTCCTGTCCGCCGATCTCGAAGATGGTGTCGACGCGGGGCTCGACCTGGAGCGCCCCGGTGGCGTGGGCGGCGATCTCGTTCAGGACGTAGACCGCGTCGCGGCCGTAGCAGGTGGCGAGGAGCGAGCCCACGATCTCGCGGCCCGAGCCGGTGGCGCCGAAGCCGCGGACGCGGTGCAGGGCCGCCGGGCTCTCGAGGAAGCGGCGCATCAGCGCCTGGGCGGCGCCCACCGGGTCGCCGTTGGTGCGCAGGTACCCCTCCCACAGCGGCTCGCGCCACTCGAGGTCCAGGGCCACCGCCTTGGAGCCGGTGGAGCCGATGTCGAAGCCGAGGATGACGTCGCGCGCCCCTTCCCACTCGCGCGCCGGCGAGGCCGGCAGGCGCCTGACCCGGGGCAGCGCGGAGGCGAGCGCCGGCACCTGCTCGAGGCTCGTCTCCCGGGCCGGCTCGACGAGCTGCGCCAGGCCGGGGACGCGCAGGCCGTGCTCGCTGGCGGTGACGGCGCTGCCGAGCGCCTCGAGGAACAGCGCCTCGTCCGGCGTCCCCTCGAGGAGCGTCATCCCGTTCCGGGCGGCGAAGCGCCGGAAGTGCTCCCGCACCCGCGCCGAGCGCGAGACGCCGCCGGCGAGCACCATCCGCTCCGGGCAGAGCTGCGGCTTCACCAGCACCTGGACGTTCTCGGCGATGGCGTCGAGGAGGCCGGCGAGGATCCGGTCCTTTCCCTCGCCCTTGTTGGCGAGATGGGTCATGTCGGTCTTCAGGATCACCGGGCAGCGCCCCGAGAGCGGCGCGGCCTCGGCCACGCCCTCCGCCAGCTCGGCGGCCGCCTCGACGGAGAGGTCGAAGCGCTCCACCAGCTGCCGCAGGAAGTTGCCGGTCCCCTGGGCGCAGCGCGAGTTCTCGCGGAACACCTCGACGCCGCCCTCGCGGAGCTCGAGCACCGAGAAGCCGTGGCTGCCGATGGAGACCACGGTGGCCGGCCCGGGGCCGTGGAGGAAGCGGTGGCCCGCGGCCTGCGCCTGCTTGGTGGGCACCCGCAGCAGCGCCACCTGCCTCCCGAGCCGCCCGCTCACCGCGGCGCCGTCGACGCGCTCCCAGTCCCAGTCGCCGAGGAGCCGGAGCAGCGTCCCGCCGGGGTCCTTGTGGTGGTCGGCGACCTGGCGCCGCGACCAGCGGAGCTCGCGCCCTTCGCGGGTGAGCTCGACGACCTTGACGGTCTCGGCGCCGACGTCGATCCCGATGTGTCGGGACATCCTGCCCCCTCGTGCGTGATGAGTGCGTCCCGGCGGGACGACGACCGTGAAACGCGCGTTTTCTGCGCGAGAAGCTCGCCAGCAGATCCCTCGTTGCAAGCGACTCGCCGCCCCGCCCCGGCGGCAAGCCCGTGCAAGCCCTCGAAGGACCGACACTACCCGGCAGGGGCAGTCGTGGTCCTACCACGACTCCCGTGCGCGATCAGCCCGGAAAGACGGCGATCGGGTCGGGATCGCGCGGCAGCTCGACGGTGAAGGTCGAGCCCGCGCCCTTCGAGCTCTCGACGCGGATGCCGCCCCCGTGCGCCTCGGCGATGAGCCGGGCGATCCACAGTCCCACCCCGAAGCCGCCGTAGTGGCGCTCGGGAACGGCGCGCTCGAAGCGCTCGAAGATGCGCGCCTGGTCCTCGGTGGCGATGCCGATGCCGCGGTCGCGGACGCGGAGGCGCGCCATGGCGGCGTCGCCCTCCACCTCGAGGTCGATGGGCTTCCCCTCGCCGTACTTGATGGCGTTGGAGACCAGGTTGGCGACGATGGCGTCGACGCGCATCCGGTCCCAGGAGCCGACCACGGGCCCGGGCGCCCGGAGGTGCAGGGGCGAGCCCGACTCCTCGAGGGCCTCGGCGAAGCGGGCGGCGACCTCGCGCGCCAGCGCCGCGAGGTCGAC
>DATBLK010000084.1:0-3325 GCA_036555405.1 Anaeromyxobacteraceae bacterium | reverse complement strand
AGCTCGACAAGCTCGCCGGCAACGTCTCCTACGGCCGCAACTTCGCCGGCATCCACTGGCGCTCCGACGCCGCCGCCGGCCTCGCCCTGGGCGAGGCGGTGGCCCTGGCCTTCCTCGACGAGCAGGCCCTCACCGGCAACGAGCTCTTCACCGGCTTCAGCCTCCAGCGCTTCGACGGCCGGCGGGTGCGGGCGGGGTGAGGGGGCGTCCCGGCCCCGCTCTTCTCGCCCGCCCCGCCCCCCGGTTCTCCGGTCGAGCCCGCGCCGCGCCTCCGCGGTAGAGTCCGCCCGCCATGCCCCGCTTCGACCGCCTGGGCCGGGTGCTCCGCCTGCTGCGAGAGGAGCGAGGCTGGAGCCAGCGCGAGATGGCGCGCGCGGCCGGGCTCAGCACGTCGCAGCTCTCCAGCTACGAGACCGGCGTCAAGCAGCCCTCGATCGAGAGCTTGGGCAAGCTCCTCGACGCCCTGGGCCTGCGGCTCGGCAAGCTCGACGCCGCCCTCGACCTGGTGAACGGCCGCCCGTGGAGCGGCGGGAGCGGACGGCAGGCGCCCGGCCCGCCGCGCGGCGAGGACCTCCGCGTCGAGCTCGGGCGCTTCCTCGGCGTCGAGGGCGAGCTCCCCCCGCGGCTCGTCGAGGCGTTCGGCGAGCTCTACCTGGGCTTCCGGCGGATCGCCCGGGGGCTCCACCGGGCGGTGACCAAGACCCTCGCGGGCGACGGGACCGAGTAAGGCGAGCCGGAATCCGATCGCGATCATCGCGGGACCGGCCGACACCGCGGCGCCGGCTCGACCCGCCGCACCATCGCGCCCTCCCATGCCTCGGCACCGGCGGTCTCCCTCGCGGCACGCGGAGGCCGGCCCTCGGCTCCCGAGCTCGAACGGCTCGGCAGTCCCTTACGAGTCGGGGATCTCCGGCCGGTGGATGAGGCGTGCCAAGTGGTAGACGTCGTCGAGCAGGTCGGTGAAGACCTCGCGGGCCTCCGGGGAGAGGTCGTGGGCGCCGCCGAGGAGGAGGTCGGCCACGACCAGCGCCTCCGGCGCGACGCCGTCCTCTTCCTCCTCGGGAGCGGCGATCGCAGGCTCCAGCTCCGGCGCGGGCGCCGGCCGGGGCGGCTCGACGGGCGGAGACAGCTCCGCGGCCAGCCGAGCGAGGGGGACGTCGAGGGCGGTCAGGATCTTCGCCAGGTTGCCGAGCGAGGGCACCAACTCGCCGCTCTCGTAGCGCGAGAGCGTCGTCCGCGGGATCTCGGCGGCGAGGGCGACCTCGGTTTGCGAGCGGTGCCGCTCGCCGCGCAGAAGCCGCAGCACCGGGCCGAGTTCGGCGAACATGCCCAGGGCGGAGCGGCGGGCGGCGCGCCGTGAGGGCGAGGGCGTCGCGCGCCGCATCATTCCGCGGTCAACTCGGCAGCCGCCCACAAGGCCGGCCGCCGCGGTGGGCTCCCTCGAGATAGCCGCGCAGGCGGGCGAGGAGAACCAGGCTCACCCGTTCGGCCGCCGCGGCCTTGTGGAAGAGCCGCAGGGCGTGCTCGACCCGAGCGACGAGCTCTTGGTCGGCGAAGACCTTCATCGACTCCGCCGCGAGTCGCTTGACCTCCGCGGTCCGGCCCTCCTGCACGTACAGCTCTGCCAGATCGAGGGTGGCCAGAGCCACGTCGTACGGCAAGCCCTGGCCGATGTAACCGTTCCGAACTTCAAGGAAGGCGCGCTCCGCGGCCTCCGAACTGCCGCTGGCTCGAGCGAGCCGAGCCTCCAGCCAGCGCAGAAGGAGTTGCGTCCACGAATCGGGAAACCGGTCGTAGAGCGCCCGGTTCGCGGCGACGACGGCCGCCGCCTCCTCGTGCGCGCCGAGCTGGCACAGACAGAGGGCGAGGTTGTGCTGGACCTCGAGGCAGCGCCGCGGCGCCTGCTCGGCGTCCACGAGACCGGCCGCCTCGCGCAGCAAGGGGAGCGCGGCCGCCGGCTCGCCGCGGACCCGGGAGACAATCGCTTGCTGGATCAGCGCTTTAGCGGCGCCGTCGCCGTCGCCGGCGGCACGGTAGCGGTCCAACGCCCAGGTGAGAAGCGTCTCCGCCTCGACGAACCGGCGCTGGTCCTGCCGCAAGGACGCCTCCAGGCTCGCCAGCTCGGCGCGGACCTCGGGCTCGGCCACCAGCGTCCGGCGGCGGTCGGAGCGGAGGCGCCGGAAGATCTCGTCGGCCGCCCGCAGGTCGCCCGCCACCCGCAGGGCGTTGGCCTTGAGCGCGATCGCCCGCAGGCCGAGAGCGGCCACCACTCCGGGCGGGTAGTGGCGGCCGGGGAGCCAGAAGACGACTTCCGCGGCGAGGTCGAGCCATTCCAGGGCCTTCCCTGGGTCTTCGCGCAGGAGGCTCGCGGCCTCGGCGAAGAAGGCCTCCACCTGCGCCGGGGTGCGAAAGCCGGAGCGGGCGAGCTGGACCTTCCTGCGCCGCCCGGCCGGGTGGAGCGGGCGGAGCTTCTTCATCGCCCGCGCCGCCGCCGAGTGCTCCCGCGGGAGTACCCGCCGGGCGTCGACCAGCCCCAGCTTCACCGCCTCCCAGGCCTCGGCCGCCCGCTCTTTGTCGCGGCCGACCCGGCGGCGCAAGATCTCCTCCAGCTCGGCCAAGACCTCCAGGCAGCCGCACGCGGTGCGGCGGAGCCCCAGCGCCGCACAGCGGAGCAGCGAGTCGGTGTAGGACGATCTGGGCTCCACCCGTGATTTCCCTGGTCGCATAAGAGGTAGTTGCCGCAGGAGGCGGATTGGGGACAGCGGGGACAGCGAGACAGCGCGGAGTGCTGATCCCTCCGCAGCCCCGCCCGCCCGACCGGGCGCCGAGCTTCAGCCTCCGGGTCCACAGATCGGCCCGTTAGAGGCCGGCGCACGACGAGGCGCGCGGAGTCCGCTTGCGGCCGTCGCCGGCGGCCGGCCTGGGGCGCGCTGGCGAGTGACCAGCCTCCTCGCTCAGCCGTTCGGGTCCATGGTAGGTCCGTGGTCGGGGTCGCTCGTCGCTGCCTGCAACCCGTCGGGATCCATTCCAGGTCCCAGATCGGGGCCGCTCTTCGGGGCGCTAAACCCGTTCGGGTCCATGTCGGGCCCGTGGTCGGAGTCGCTCAGCGGGGCGGTGGCAGGAGCGCCGATCGGGGGCGTGCTACGAGCTCCGCCGATGGTGGCCCAGATCCCGGCGAGGAGGTGCTGCCACCAGAATCCGCCCGCTCGCTCTTTTCCAACCCGGGGCGCCGAGGCTCCGGCCTGGGCGGCGGGTGTGAGCACGGTGATCGCGACCAGCAGGGCGACGAAGACGGTGATGACTCGGCGCATGTTTCCTCCACTTG
>DATBLK010000072.1:0-3876 GCA_036555405.1 Anaeromyxobacteraceae bacterium | reverse complement strand
AACGGCCATAGGGGGCCGGTTCCGGACGCGCCGCGCAGCGCCGGTTTGACGAAGAAGAAGGTCTTCGATGGCGACTCAGAAGATCAGGATCCGGCTCAAGGCCTACGACTACAAGCTCCTCGACCAGTCGGCCGGGGAGATCGTCGAGACGGCCAAGCGGACCGGCGCCAAGGTGGCGGGACCCATCCCGCTGCCGACGCGCATCAACAAGTTCACGGTGCTCCGCAGCCCGCACGTCGACAAGAAGTCCCGCGAGCAGTTCGAGATCCGGACCCACAAGCGGCTCCTCGACATCCTGGAGCCGACGCCGCAGACGCTCGACGCGCTGATGAAGCTGGACCTCTCGGCGGGCGTGGACGTGGAGATCAAGTAGGCGGGGGCTCGTCACCCGCCGGAGAGCAGGGACGACCATGGCCAAGTTCGACGTCTACGACCTCGAGCGCAAGAAGGTGAGCGAGATCGAGCTCGCCGACCAGGTCTTCGCCGGCGAGGTGAACGAGCACCTCTTCTACGAGGTGGTGAAGGCGAAGCTCGCCTCCGACCGCTCGGGAACGCACGCCGTGAAGAACCGCTCCCTGGTCTCGGGCGGCGGCAAGAAGCCCTGGCGCCAGAAGCACACCGGCCGCGCCCGGCAGGGCTCCACCCGGGCCTCGCAGTTCGTCGGCGGCGGCAAGGCGATGGGGCCCAAGCCCCGCGACTACGCGTACGACGTGCCGCGCAAGGTGCGGAAGGCCGCGCTGCGGTCGGCGCTGGCCCTCCGGGGGAAGGAGCAGAGGCTCCTCATCGTCAGCGGCTGGCGGCCGCAGGCCCCCAGGACCGCGGCCGCGGCCAAGGTGCTGAAGCAGCTGGGGGTGCGCAAGGCCCTGGTGGTCGACGGCGGCGACAACGTCGCGCTGGCGAGGAGCCTGCGCAACCTCGACGGCTCGGACTTCCTGGCCGCCGAGGGCCTCAACGTCTACGACATCCTGAGCCACGAGGCTCTGGTCCTCACCGCCGACTCGGCGCGCAAGCTGGAGGCGAGCCTGTCATGACGCTCCACGACCAGGACGTGGTGAAGCGCCCCCTGGTGACCGAGAAGGGCGAGCGGGGCCGGGCCGCGGCCCAGCAGTACGCCTTCGAGGTGCACCGGGAGGCCACGAAGATCCAGGTGAAGGGGGCGGTGGAGCGGCTCTTCGGCGTGCACGTGCGCGCCGTCCGCACCGCCGTCCAGCGCGGCAAGGTGAAGCGGGTGGGACGGACCGTGGGCCGTCGCCCGAACTGGAAGAAGGCCATCGTGACCCTGAAGCAGGGGGAGACCATCCCCCTGTTCGAGGGCTAGGCCGGGACGGGAGCCATGGGCGTCAAGACCTACAAGCCGACGAGCGCGGGGCGCCGCCTGACGCAGGTCTCGGACTTCGCCGAGATCACGAGGCGCAAGCCCGAGCGGAAGCTCACCCGGGCGATGAAGAGGACCGGCGGGCGCAACACCCACGGCCACATCACCACCCGCCACATGGGCGGCGGCCACAAGCGCCGCTACCGCCTCATCGACTGGCGGCGCGAGAAGGACGGGGTGCCGGCCCGGGTGGCGGCCATCGAGTACGACCCCAACCGCACCGCCCGCATCGCGCTGCTCCACTACCGGGACGGGGAGAAGCGCTACATCCTGGCGCCGGTGGGCGTGCAGGTGGGCGACGTGCTGCTCTCCGGCGCCTCCGTCGACATCCGGCCGGGAAACACGCTCCCCCTCCGCTCCATCCCCGAGGGGACGGTGGTCCACGGCGTCGAGTCGCAGCCGGGCTCGGGGGCCCGGATGATCCGCTCCGCCGGGTCGTTCGGCCAGCTCATGGCCAAGGAGGCCGTCTACGCGCAGATCCGGCTCCCCTCGGGAGAGGTCCGGCGCGTGCTCCAGGACTGCCGGGCGACCATCGGGCAGCTCTCCAACATCGAGAACAACGCCGTCCGGGTCGGCAAGGCCGGGCGCTCCCGCTGGATGGGGATCCGGCCCACGGTGCGTGGGCTGGCGATGAACCCGGTGGACCACCCGCACGGCGGCGGCGAGGGGAAGTCCGGGCAGGGCAACCCGCACCCGGTGTCGCCCTGGGGCCAGAAGACCAAGGGCCTGAAGACCCGCAACAACCGCCGCACCGACCGGTTCATCGTCAGCCGCCGCCGGCCCGGCGTGCGCAACCAGCCGCACTAGCGGGCGAGGAGAGCCATGGCGCGTTCCGTCAAGAAGGGGCCCTTCGCCGACAAGCACCTCGCCCGCAAGGTCGAGGAGGCGAATCGCTCCAACAAGAAGTCGGTCATCAAGACCTGGTCGCGGCGCAGCACCATCCTGCCTGACTTCGTGGGCCACACCTTCGCGGTCCACAACGGCCGGAAGTTCGTGCCGGTCTTCGTCACCGAGAACATGGTCGGGCACAAGCTCGGCGAGTTCTCTCCGACCCGCACCTTCCACGGCCACTCGGCCGAGAAGAAGGTGGCGACCGCGGCCGCGCCGCCGCCGCCCCCGAGGAAGTAGAGGAGTCGCCATGGCCTTGCTCAGGAAGAAGCCGGCGAAGAAGGCGGAGGCGGCCCCCGCGCCGCCTTCCGCCGGGAAGGCGGCGGCGCCGGCGGAGGCGGAGAAGGCCCCGCCCCCGACCGCGACGACCGGGCCTCACGCCAGCCTGCGCTACCTGCGGCTGGCGCCGCGGAAGGTGCGGCTCGTCGCCGACCACGTCCGGGGGATGCAGGTGGGCGCGGCGCTGGCCCTGCTGCGCTACACGCCCAACGCGGCGGCCAAGCCGCTCGCCAAGCTGCTTCGCTCGGCGGTGGCCAACGCCGAGGCGAAGGGCGGGCGCGTCGACGTCGACGCCCTGGTGGTCCGGACGCTCACCGTGGACGGCGGCCCCAAGATGCGCCGCTACATGCCGCGCGCCATGGGGCGCGCCTACAAGATCGAGAAGCGGACCAGCCACGTCTACGTGGAGCTCGGCGCCGGAGCCCGCGCCTAGCGCGCCAAGGAGAGCACCGTGGGTCAGAAAGTCCATCCCGTCGGCTTCCGCCTGGGAGTGATCCGCTCCTGGGAATCGAAGTGGTACGAGGAGAAGAACTACGCCAAGTGGCTGCACGAGGACATCCGCATCCGGGAGTTCGTGAAGGAGAAGCTGGGCCAGGCCGGCATCTCCCGGATCGAGATCGAGCGCGCCGCGGCGAAGATCAAGGTGAACGTCCACACCGCGCGGCCGGGAATCGTCATCGGGAAGCGCGGCGCCGGCATCGAGACCATCAAGAAGGACCTCCAGTCCCTCACCGCCAACGAGGTCTTCCTCAACGTGGTGGAGGTCCGGAAGGCCGAGACCGACGCCCAGCTCGTGGCCGAGAACGTGGCGCAGCAGCTCGAGCGGCGCATCGCCTTCCGGCGAGCCATGAAGAAGGCGGTCCAGACTTCCCTCAAGTTCGGCGCCAAGGGGATTCGCATCGCCTGCGCCGGACGGCTGGGCGGCTCGGAGATGGCGCGCTACGAGTGGTACCGCGAGGGCCGGGTGCCGCTCCACACCCTGCGCGCCGACATCGACTACGGCTTCGCCGAGGCGCGGACCACCTACGGGAAGATCGGCGTCAAGGTCTGGATCATGCGCGGCGAGGTCCTGCCGGCCTCCACCGCCGCCCGCCAGGCGCGGGCCGCTCGCGCCTGAGGCCGAGGAGCCACCATGCTGCAGCCGGCGCGAACGAAGTACCGGAAGATGCAGAAGGGCCGCATGCGGGGCAAGGCCTACCGCGGCTCCGACCTCAACAACGGCGAGTACGGCCTGGCCGCCACCGAGTGCGGCTGGCTCACCAGCCGGCAGATCGAGGCGGCCCGAGTGGCCATCACCCGCTTCGTCAAGCGGGGCGGGAAGCTCTGGATCCGGG
>DATBLK010000394.1:0-8634 GCA_036555405.1 Anaeromyxobacteraceae bacterium | reverse complement strand
TACTTGCCCCCGACACGAACATCCATTTCGCAGGAAAGCAGGGACATGCCCATCGACTTCGGCACCCACCACCGCTTGAACAGCTCGGGCTTGGTCCACGCCTCGAACACGATGCGCGCCGGGCCGTTGAAGGTTCGCGTGACGACGAGCTCACGCTCGGACTTCCGTTCCACCGTCGTGCGGTTACTCGTGGAGGTAGGCTTACTCTCTCTTCTTGCGTCCATCGACCTTCTCCTTCCGTTTCAGTTCCTCGACGACCTTGCCCAGCTCGTCGAAGCGTGCGTCCCAGAGCTGGCGGTACCTCTCGATCCATGCCGCCTCTTCCTCCAGTCGGCGCAGGCCGAGCTTGCAGGTCCGCACGCGCCCGACCTTCTCCGTGGTGACGAGCCCAGCCTGCTCCAGGACGCCGACATGCTTCTTCATGCCCGTGAGGGTCATGTGGAACTTCTCGGCAAGCTTCGTGATCGAAGCGTCTGCACGCCCGAGCTGCTCCAGAACGCCGCGTCGGGTGGCGTCCGAGAGCGCGGCGAACGAGGCATCGAAGCGGGTCCGGGTATACTGAACCATGTGGTTCAGTATGTAACACGCGGACTGGCGGCGTGCAAGGGGAGGCCGAGCGCCCGCTGCGTGGCGTGGGGGGAGCCGCGGCCGCGATTCGCCTACGCCGCCCGCGACCGCGCGCCCGCGGGGGTGGTCGCCCGCACGCTCGTCTCCGGCGGGAGCGCCACCCGCACGCAGGTGCCGCCGCCGACGGCGCTCTGCACCTCGATGGTCCCGCCGAGCGAGGCCACGATCCCGTGGGCCACCGAGAGGCCGAGGCCGCTCGCCGGGTTCTGCTCCAGCGTCGGGCCGAAGGGGTCGAAGAGGTGCGCCAGCGCCTCGGCGGTCATCCCGGCGCCGTCGTCGCGCACCTCCACCGTCGCCCCGCCGCGCTCGTCGGTGAAGGCGGCGATGCGGATGGTGCCCCGCGCCGAGGGGCCGCGGGCGGCGATGGAGCGCCCGGCGTGCAGCAGCAGGGGGAGGAAGACCTGGCCCAGCCGGGAGAGGGAGGCGGTGACCGCGGGGACGTCGGCGAACTGCCGGTCGACGCGGGCGTGGTGCTTGAATCCCGCCGTGGCCAGGTTCAGGGCGGCCTCGATGGCCTCCCGCACGTCGACGCGCGCCAGGGGCTCGGCCTCGCCGCGGGCGATGGTGCGCAGGTCGCGGACGATGGTCGAGACCCGCTGGGCCGAGGCGCGCGCGTCGTCGAGCGCCGAGGCGATCTCCGACTCCCGCGCCGCCTCGAGCGGGGTGCCGGCGGCGCGCAGCTCCGCGGCGAGGGCGCGGACCTCCTCGCCGATGTAGCGGACGCTGGCGGCGACGCAGGAGATGGGGTTGTTCACCTCGTGGGCCACGGCCGCGGCCAGGTGGCCGACGGCGGCGAGCCGGTCGGAGACCAGGAGCTTCTGCTGCGCCTCGGCGAGCCGCCGCAGGTTCTCGGCGAGGTCGGTGTTGGCGCGCGCCAGCGCCCGGGTGCGCTCCTCCACCTTCTGCTCCAGGAGGGCGCGCGCCTCTTCCAGCGCCCCGACGCGGGCCTCGGCGGCGGCCGCGAGCCGCTCCCGGTCGCGCCGGAGCTCGAGCTCGCTCGCCATCTCGCCGAGCGCGCCGGCGAGCTCCGCCAGCTCGCCCTCCTCGACCGCGGCCACCGGGCCGGCGAGCTCCCCGGCCCCGATGCGCCGCGCCGATTCCCGGAGCGACCGCACGCTCCGCCGCAGCTGGCGGGCGAAGAGCAGCGCCGGGCCGAGGGCCAGCGCCAGGGCGAGGAGCGCGGCCGCGGCGCCGAGCGCGAGCCGGCGGCCGCCGCGCCGCTGGGCGGCGGCGAGGGCGGATCGCGCCGCCTGCGCCTCGTCGCGGGCGGCGTCCTCGATGGCCGGCAGCACCTCGCGGGCGAAGGCGTCGTCGAGGCGGGCGGCCGAGCCCGGGCGCGGGGGCGCGGCCAGCGCGGCCTCCGCCGCCGCGGCCAGGCCGCGCCGGACGGCGTCGAGGACGGGGCGGGCGCGGCGGACGCCCTCCAGCCCATGGGCGGCGGCGGCCCCCTCGCCGTACTCCCGGGCGCGCCCCTCCAGGCGGCGCGCCGCGTCCTCGAGGTCGGCGGGGACGCCGCGGCCCGCGAGCAGCTCGCGGGCGGCATCGCGGTGCTCGAGGGCCGCCACGTGCAGGTCGCGGCCCCGGGTGGCGTGGTCGAGCGCCGCGGCGGCGCGGGCCTCGTCGGCGCGGTCGCCGGAGAGGGCCAGGAAGATCACCGCCAGGAGCGCGGCGCCCGCGAGCGACGGGAGCACCAGCATGGCGGCGAGCTTCTGGCCCACGGACAGGCCCCTGCCGCCTGCGGGCGGGGCCGTGCTCGAGGCGCGGCCCGCCCGGAGCGGGGCGGTCGGGACCGGCGGGGTCATCCACCGCCGGTGCAGCAAGGGTGGTGCCACACCAGGTCCCCGTGGCCACGGTGGAATCCCGCCGGGACCACGGCGCCGGGGGCCACCCGGGGCGCCGGGGACCCGGTGGCGCCGCGATCCCTTCGGGGCGCTGCGCCGCCGCCGGGTGCGAGGGTACCTTGCGGCTCGCGGCCGGGCGCCTGCGCCGGCCGAGCGCGAGGCATACCGTGGCCCACCCCACCGCACACCGCGACTACCGACTCCCGGCCTCCGTCCGCCCGGTGCGCTACGAGGTGGCGGTCTCCATCGACCTCGACGGGCGGCGGTTCGAGGGCCGCGAGACGGTGGCGCTCGACCTCGACGAGCCGACGGCGGAGGTCGTGCTCCACGCCGCCGGCCTGGAGATCGAGCGCGCGGCGCTGCGCGCCGGCGGGCGCGAGCTCCCGGCGCGCGTCGCCTACGCCGAGGAGAGCGAGACCGCCATCCTGTCGCTGGATGGACCGGCGCCGGCGGGACGGGCCGAGCTCCTCGTCGCCTGGCGCGGCCGCATGTTCCACGGGCTCCGCGGCCTCTACATGGCCGGCCCGCTGGCGGTGACCCAGTTCGAGGCCGCCGACGCCCGCCGCCTCTTCCCCTGCTTCGACGAGCCCGGCTTCAAGGCGACCTGGGCGCTCACCGTGGAGGCGCCGGCGGGCCTCACCCTGCTCTCCAACGGCCCGCCCGTGGGGGCGGAGGTCCGCGACGGCCGCCAGCGCGTCCAGTTCCGCGAGACCCCGCCGCTGCCCACCTACCTCGTGGCGCTCGCCTGCGGCCCCCTGGCCTCGAGCCCCGAGGGCCAGGTGCGCGGGGCGCCGGTGCGGACCTGGGCGGTGGCGGAGAAGGCCGGGCTCACCCGCTTCGGCCAGGAGGTGGCGCTGGAGTCGCTGGCCCGGCTCGAGGACTACTTCGGGCTCCCCTACGCCTTCGGGAAGCTCGACCAGCTCGCCGTCCCCGACTTCGAGGCCGGGGCCATGGAGAACGCCGGCCTCGTCACCTACCGGGAGGCGGCGCTGCTCCTCGACCCCGCCACCGCTTCGCTCCCGGTGCTGAAGCGCGTCGCCGTGATCGTCACCCACGAGCTGGCGCACATGTGGTTCGGCAACTGGGTGACGATGCGGTGGTGGGACGACCTCTGGCTCAACGAGTCCTTCGCCACCTGGATGGCCTTCAAGGTGGTGGACGCCTGGCGCCCGGGCTGGCGCGTCTGGCTCGACTTCGACGCCGGCAAGGCGGGCGCGCTGCACCTCGACGCCCTGCGCTCCACCCACCCCATCCGCGCCGAGGTCCGGAACCCGGAGGACATGGGCGAGAGCTTCGACCTCATCACCTACGAGAAGGGCGGAGCGGTGCTCCGGATGATCGAGGCCTTCCTGGGCGAGGCTCCGTTCCGGGAGGGCATCCGGCTCTACATGCGCCGCCACGGGCGAGGGAACGCCGTGGCCGCCGACCTCTGGGCGGCGCTCGGCGAGGCCTCGGGCCAGCCGGTGACCGAGCTCGCCGACGCCTGGATCGGGCGGCCCGGCTTTCCGGTCCTCCGCCTCGAGCGGCGCGGGGCCCGCCTGCGCCTCCGGCAGCGGCGCTTCCTCTCGGCCTGGGGCGAGGAGGAGGCGGCGCCGCCCTGGCCGGTGCCGGTGGTGGTCCGCTTCCGCGACGCCCGCGGCGCCCGCGAGCACCGGGTGCTGCTCCGCGCCGCCGAGGAGGAGGTGGCCCTCCCGGCGGAGGGCGACGTCGCCTGGGCCTTCGGCAACGCGGGGTCGGCGGGCTTCTACCGGGTGGACCACGGCGCCGCCGGCGCCGCGGACCTGTCGCGCCACCTGGGCGAGCTCCGCCCCGCGGAGCGGATCGCGCTCCTCGCCGACGAGTGGGCCCTGGTCCGGCGCGGCGATCGCCCGGTGGCCTCCTTCCTCGACCTCTGCGCCGCCTGCGGCGGCGAGGAGGACCACGCGGTGCTCGACGAGCTGGCGGCGCGCCTCGCCGGCATCGAGGGGCGGCTCCTCGAGCCGGCGGTCCGGGACGCCTTCCGCGGCTTCGTGCGCCGGCTCCTCGCCCCGGCCTGGGGCGCGGCCGGCTGGGATCCGGGGCCGGCCGAGGTGGACGGACCGCGGCTGCGCCGGGCGGCGCTGCTCCGCGCCGTGGGCCTCACCGGGCGCGAGGCCGGCGCCGCCGGCGAGGCGCGGGCGCGGCTCGACCGGTTCCTGGCCGGCGACGCCGCGGCGCTGGAGCCGAACCTCCACGAGGCGGCGGTGGCGCTCGCGGCGCGCCACGGCGACGCCGCCCGCTTCGACGCGCTGTGGGAGCGGTTCCGGCGCGAGGCCGACCCCGCCTACAAGCGGCGCTACCTCGTGTCGCTGGCGCTCTTCGAGGAGCCGGAGCTGGCGCGGCGGGCCAGCGAGATGGCGGTCTCCGACGCCGTCCCGCTGCAGGACCTCGCCTCCTTCTGGGCGGCGCTCCTCTCCAACCCCGCGGCCCGCGACATCGCCTGGGAGATGCTGCGCCGGCGCTGGGACGAGGTGACGGCGCGCCTCTCGGGTGCCTCCATCCTGGTGCGGCGGGTCGTCGAGGCGGTGGGCCAGCTCCCCGAGCCGCGCCACCTCGGCGAGGCGGAGGCGCTCTTCGAGGCGAGGCCGCTGGCGGCGGCCCGCCAGGCGGCCGCGCAGACGCTGGAGCGAATGCGGCAGGACGCGGCCCTGTGGGGACGCTGCGCCCCGGAGGTCGCCCGCTGGTTGGCGGCGCGGTAGCCTGCGCCGGATGCCCGCGCCCCGACCGACGCCGCCGGCGCTCTTCCTGCTCCTCGACGTGCCCTACGGGGCGGCGGTGGGCTTCGTCACCATCGCCATGCCCTTCCTGCTCGCCACGCGCGGCGTGCCCCTCGAGACCTACTCGCTGCTCTCCGCCGCCGCGAACCAGCCCCTGACCTTCAAGCTCGCCTGGATGCCGCTCCTGGACGTGGGCTCGTGGCGGCGGCGCTGGTACCTGGGGGCCTCGGTCGTCACCGCCGTCCTCCTGGTGGCCCTGGCGATGGTGCCCGATCCGGCGCGCCACCTCGGCCTCCTCACGGCGCTGATGACGCTCTCGATGGCGAGCGCCACGACCGGCCACGCGGCGCTGAACGCCCTGGTGGCCATCACCACCCGGGCCGAGGACAAGGGGCGGGCCGCCGGCTACTACATGGCGAGCAACGTCGGCTCCACCGGGCTCGTCGGCGCCCTCGCCATCTGGCTGTGGGAGCACGTCGCGCCCGCGGTCGCCGCCGCGGTCCTGGCCGCCGTCGTCCTCGGCTGCGCCGCCTTCGCCCTCCGCATCGAGGAGCCGACGCTCCCGCAGGCGCGGGGCGGGCGCCCCGGCTTCGCCGCCGCCGCCTGGGCGCGGGTGGCGGCCATGGGGCGCGACCTGTGGCAGACCGTGCGGAGCCGGCAGGGCTTCACCGGCCTCGTCCTCTGCCTGCTGCCGGTGGGCTGCGGAGCCCTGACGAACCTCTTCTCGGGCCTGGCGGTCCACTACCAGGCCTCGTCCAGCCTGGTGGAATGGGTGAGCGGCGTGGGCGGCGGGCTCGTCGGGGCGCTGGGCTCGCTCCTCGGCGGCCAGATCGGCGGGCGGCTGCGGCCCCGGGTCGCCTACGCCCTCTCGGGAGGGGTGACGGCGCTCGTCGCCCTGGCGATGCTCGCGGCGCCGCTCACCCCCGCGACCTACACCTGGGGAACGCTGCTCTACGGCTTCGCCAACGGCATCGCCTTCTCCACCTGGGCCGCCATGGTCCTGGAGATGGTGGGCCACACGCCGGCGGTGACCACCAAGTACGCCCTCTTCAACGCCGCCGCGAACTACGCCATCTCCTACGTGACCTTCCTCGACGGCCGCATCCCGGGGTGGATGGGCTGGACGGAGGCGCGAGGGGCGCTGGCGGCCGACGCCGTGCTCACGGTCGCCGGCATCGCCGTGCTCGCGGCCATCCTGGCCTGGACCGGGCCCGGGCCGGCGCGGCGCCCCGCCGGGGTTCCGCTCTCCGGGGCGTAGGGGACGCCTCGCCGCCCGGCGGCCGCGCGGCCGATCGTCGCGCCACTCTCCGTGCTGCGGCCGGGCGAAGGTTGACGGGCCGGGCCCGCGGGCGCCCAATGACGACATGCGGGGGGCGTGGACGAGAGCAGCGCTGGCCGCGGTCGCCACCGCCGCCCTCGGCGCCTGCCAGATGTGCGAGGACCCGGTCCCGTCGAAGGCGCTCTCGAACGAGCCCGCAGGGGCGCGCTGCCGCACCTCCGGCGAGTGCGCGGCGGGGCTCCCCTGCACGGAAGGGCTCTGCGCGCTCGGCTGCGCCGGCATCCCGTCCGCCTGTCCGGCGGGGACCGCCTGCGTCCTCACCGGCCTCTGCCTCCCCGGCTGCGCGGCGGACGCCGACTGCCAGCTCGGCTCGACGGCGGGTGCCTGCACGGGAGCCTTGCCGCCGAGCCCGGCCTACTGCTTCCCCGTCTCCTGCAAGGCCGACGAGGAGTGCCCTCCCGGAAGCCGCTGCGTCGAGGCGAGCCGGGCGACGGGGATCACCTGGAACGACACCTGCACGACCGGCTGGTGCCAGCGCTGAGGTCCCGCCGGCGCTACCCCGCGAGGAACTCCACCAGCAGCCTCGCCACCTCCTGCGGCCTGTGCCGGAGGAGCATGTGAGCCGCGCCCTCCACCACCACCCGGCGGGCGTCGGCGAAGCAGGCGATGCGGTCCTCGAGGTCCGGGGGGCGCGGCCGGTCCGTCTCGGCGCCCTCCACCAGCAGCACCGGACAGCCCACCGCCCGCCAGAAGGCCTTCACCCGCTCGGCGCTGAAGGGGTGGGGGCCGGGCGTGAGGTGGAGCGGGTCGTGCTTGAAGGCCAGGCCGCCCGCCGCGGGGCGGGTGGCGCGCTCGGCGAGGAAGCGGGCGGTGGCCTCCGGACACCGCGGGTCGTGCCGCCGGATGCGCTCGGCCGCCGCCTCCACCGAGGGGAGGGGGCGCAGGGCCCGGGACCGCGCGGCGCGGACGCTGGCGATCCAGCGCGCCGCGCGCGCCGGGTGCGCCTCCTCCCGCTCGACGAAGAGGTGCGACTCCAGCGCCGCGAGCCGGGCGACGCGGCCGGGGAGCGCCCCGGCGAACTGGAAGGCCACCGAGCCGCCCATGGAGTGGCCGGCGAGGAGCAGGCGGTCGCGGGCCAGCGCCTCGGCGAGGTCGGCCACGTCGAGGAGGTAGTCGGCGAAGTGGTAGTAGCCGCCGGGCCCGATCCACTCCGTGTCGCCGTGGCCGCGGAGATCGGGAGCGACGACGTGGAAACCGGCCCGGGCCAGCGCCGGCCCGACCTCGAACCAGGCCCAGCCGGAGTCGAGGAAGCCGTGGAGGCAGAGGACGGTGTCCCGGCCGCCGCCGTCCCACTCCAGGACGCGGTGGCGGAGCCCGTTGGCGACGACGTCGCGGAGTGCGGGCTCCAAGGCGGCGCTCAGCCCTCCGCCGCCGTCGCCAGGAAGAGGCTCCGTCCGTTCCGGGCGTAGCCGCGCTCGGCCACGAGGAGGTCGAGCGCCAGGGAGGCGAGGTCGTCGGCGAAGGGCTCGAGCGCCGGGTCGCTCTCCACGTAGAGGAGCTTGGTGTAGACCATGCACCCGTCGCAGATCTCCGCCTTGGCCGGTCCGGGGTGGCCCTCGAGCGCCAGGTAGGAGACGCGCTCGGCGGAGCGGCAGACGGCGCACTGGAGGCGGGTGAGGTGCCACTCCGAGCCGCAGAGGCCGCAGACCAGGTAGCGCAGCTTGTCGTTGCCGAGCACCGCGCCCGCCACCGGCGCGAACCCGCAGGCGGGACAGCCGGCGTCTCCGGCGCGCGCCACCGCGCCCGGCGGCAGCCCGGCCGCGAGGCCGCCGTAGGCGACCTGGAGGGCGGCGCCGACGAAGGGGGCCGGGGCCAGGTCGCCCGGGCCCAGCGCGCCGTCGAGGACCCGGGCCGCGAGCGAATCGAGCCCCGGAGTCCCGAGCCTGCCCAGCGCGGCCAGCGCCTCGCGCGCCGGCCCCGGCATGGGCGCGTCCCCCAGCGCCGACGCGATGGCGCCGAGCGCGTCGCGCCACTCCGGCGGGGGCGGGTCGAGGACGTCCAGGGGCCGGCCGGGCGGGAGGTCGCGGCCGTTGGGGGAAAGCCGCAGCCGCGCCGCGGCCTCGGCCTGCGCCGCCGCCAGGCGGGAGAGGAA
>DATBLK010000388.1:0-5412 GCA_036555405.1 Anaeromyxobacteraceae bacterium | reverse complement strand
CGCACGCTCTTCTTCGACTTCCTCCCGCTGTCGCTCGGCGAGATCCGCGGCTTCAAGACGCGCTTCCACCTGTACACGGTGCCGGGCCAGGTCTTCTACGACGCGAGCCGCAAGCTGATCTTGAAGGGCGTCGACGGCGTCGTGTTCGTCGCCGACTCCCAGGTCGAGCGCATGGAGGCGAACATCGAGTCGATGGAGAACCTCCGCGTCAACCTCGCCGAGCAG
This sequence comes from Anaeromyxobacteraceae bacterium, assembly GCA_036555405.1. GTDB lineage: Bacteria > Myxococcota > Myxococcia > Myxococcales > Anaeromyxobacteraceae > DATBLK01. The sequence goes on along the minus strand of DATBLK010000388.1, from coordinate 5,187 downwards.
GGCTACGACCTCAACAAGGTGCCGTTCTGCATTCAGTACAACAAGCGCGACCTGCCGAACATCGCGGCAGTGGAGGAGCTCCGCCGCCTCCTCAACCCGCGCAGCGTGCCCGAGTACCAGGCGGTGGCGCCCACCGGCACGGGCGTCTTCGACACCCTGAAGGCGGTGGCGAAGCTCGTGCTCACGGAGCTGAAGAAGGGCGGTTGACCGACACCGGTCCGGGGGGCGGCTCCGCGGGCACCGGGCCGCAGGCGAACGACGAGGGAAACCAGCGGCTCGGGCGCCGGGCGCCCCGCCGCACCGAGGTGACGACAATGCAGAGGACCACCTGGACCGCGCTGCTCGCCCTCCTGCTCCTCGGCGCCTGCGCCGGACCGGCGGCGGTGACCCGCCAGTCGAAGTTCAAGATGCCGGGACCCGAGCAGCTCTCCGACGAGGGAGAGCGGGCCATGATGCAGGACGCGGTCCGCCACGCGCGCCTGGGCGACGCGGCCACGGAGTCCGGCAACACCGACCAGGCGCGGGCGGAGTACCGGGCCGCCGGGCAGGGGTTCGCCGAGGTGGCGGCCAAGTTCCCGTCCTCCGAGTACCGCCTCGTCTACCGGAGCTACGCCGGCAAGTACTTCATCCAGGCGGGGGCCTTCGAGGAGGCCGGGGCGGTCGTCGACCTGCTCGCGAACGACCCGACCGCGGATGCGGAGACCAGGGTCCAGGCCAGCCGGCTCCGCGCCTCCGCTGCCCAGGGGCTCGCCAACGCCGAGGCGCGACAGGGAAAGGTCGAGCAGCTGCGCATCCTCGGCGCCGCCCAGCGGCGGGGGCAGGAGCTGAAGCCGCGCCCGGTCCCCGACGCCTGGCGCCGGCTCGTGATCGCCGCGGACGCCTACGGCCAGGTGTGGAAGGAGGACATGGATCCCGCCGCCCGCGAGACCGCCTCGGCGCTCGCCATGCAGGCGGCCCAGATCCAGTACTCGTTCGACAACATGGAGGACGCCGGCCGCCGCTTCACCGCGGTGGTGGAGACGTTCACCGGCACGAGCTACTGGCCGGACGCGGTGAGGCTGCTCCTGCAGACGTACCTGGTGCGCCGCGACGAGGCGGGCTACGCCGCCGCCGTCGAGCGGTCCGCCGCCGCGGTGGCCGCGGAATCGAAGCGCCTGGCGGAGGCGGCCCATGCCGGCGACGCCGAGGCCAAGGCCCGCGTCGACGGCGTGGCCCGCCTCGACGAGGAGCTGCAGAAGCAGCGCAAGGGGCTCGGCTTCTCCCGCGGCGCGGCGCTGCTCGGCGAGGCGCAGAAGCTCGACGCCCGGGCGCGCGAGGCGCCCGCCGGCGAGCGGGCCTCCCTGGAGAAGGCGGCGCGCGAGAAGGCCGCCGGAGCCGCCGCCGCCTTCGAGCGCTTCGCCGAGGAGAACCGCGACCACGCCGACGCGCCCAACGCCCTTTTCAACGGGGCCATCGCCTGGAGCCAGGCGCGTGATCCGAAGCGGGCGCTGGCGGCGCGCGAGGGCCTCCTCTCGCGCTACCCGGAGGCCCCCATCGCGCCCAAGGCGGTCCTGGCCATCGCCACCGACCTCTCGGCCGCGGGCGACCACGCCGGGGCGGCCGGCCGCTACGCGCACTACCTCGATCGCTGGCCCGCCGGCGAGGACCGCTGCCTGGCGCTGCAGAACGTGGGCGCCGAGCTCGACGCCGCCGGGAAGACGCTCGACGCCGCCCGCCGCTACCTCGCCTTCGGGCGCGACGGGAAGTGCGGCCGGGACGACGCCAACCAGGCCGCCCGGGCGCTGTACCGGGCCGCGGCCATCTTCGCCAAGGCGCGAAGGCCGGCCGACGGGAAGGACGCGCTCCGGGCGCTGGTGGGCCTCGGCGGCGTGACCGACCCGGTGGCGAGGTCCTACGTCGAGGACGCGCGGGCCCGCCTGAAGTAGCCGTGGCCGGCGGCCCTCGGGCCCTCGCCGTCGTCGAGGCGGAGGTGGTGCGCTGCCGGCGCTGCCCCAGGCTCGTCGCCTGGCGGGAGGAGGTGGCCCGGCACAGGCGGCGCGCCTACGCCGGCGAGGTCTACTGGGGCCGGCCGGTGCCGGGCTTCGGCGACCCCGCGGCCCGGGTCCTGCTCCTCGGGCTCGCTCCCGGGGCGCACGGCTCGAACCGGACCGGCCGGATGTTCACCGGCGACGCCTCGGGCGACTTCCTCTACCCGGCGCTCCACCGCGCCGGGCTCGCCACCCGGCCCGACGCCCGCTCGCGCGACGACGGGCTCGCGCTCCGCGGCGCGTTCATCACCGCGGCCTGCCGCTGCGCGCCGCCGGCAAACCGGCCGGCGCCCGCCGAGCTCGACGCCTGCGCGCCCTTCCTCGACCGGGAGCTCGCGGCGCTCGGGCGCGTGCGCGCGGTCCTCTGCCTGGGAGCCGTCGCCTGGGCGGCGGCGCTCGGGGCGCTGGCCCGGCGCGGCGCGGCGATTCCGCGGCCCCGCCCCCGCTTCGCCCACGGGGCCGAGCTCCACCTTCCCGGCGCGCCCGCCCTCGTCGCCAGCTACCACGTGTCCCGGCAGAACACGAACACCGGCCGGCTCACGGCGGCGATGTTCGACGCCGTGCTGCGGCGCGCCGTGGAGCTGGCCGCGGGCCCGAGAGCGTAGGCCTTTCGCGGACCTGCGCGGCGTCCTTCCCGGGACCTTGACGGAGCCCCGCCCTCCGTAGTGCCTTCCCTCGCGAACGGAGGTCCCATGGCGAGAGGGAAGACGCGGAAGCCCGCGCGCCGGAAGGCGCGCCCGGCGGCGAGGAAGAAGAAGGTCGAGGCGGTGCCGAAGGCCTACGGCTCGGTGACGGCGCACCTCGTGATCCGGGACTGCGCCCGGGCCATCGAGTTCTACAAGAAGGCCTTCGGGGCCAAGGAGGTGGGTCGCATGGCCGCGCCCGACGGCAAGGTCGCGCATGCCGAGGTGAAGTTCGGCGACCGGATCGTGATGATGGCCGACGAGGACCCGGGCCGGGGCTTCCCGTCGCCCGAGGCCATCGGCGGAACGACGGTCACGCTCATGCTGTACGTGAAGGACGCCGACCGCGCCTTCGCGCGGGCGATCGAGGCGGGCGCCACCGCCCTCATGCCCCTGGCGGACATGTTCTGGGGCGACCGCTACGGCCAGGTCAAGGACCCCTTCGGCCACCGCTGGTCCATCGCGACGCACAAGGCCGACCTCACCCCGGCGCAGATGGAGCAGGGGATGAAGGAGGCGATGGCGCAGATGGCCGGCGGCGGGCCGCCGCCGGCGTAGGCGCCGTCCGGGGCCGGCGAGCGGCGGCCAGGGCCGCCGCCCACCCGGAGCGTCCGCGCGGCGACCGCCGCGCCGCCGCAACCGCGTCCCCGCGTTCGGCGCCGCGGGGCACGCCCCCTGCTCGCCGCGCGCCGGCATGCTGGTGCGCGTTCGCTCGGCCGCCGTGGTCGGCGTCAAGGCGGTCGGCGTCGACGTGGAGGTCGAGGTCGGGCGCGGCTTTCCGGGCTTCCACATCGTCGGCCTCGCGGCCGGCGCGGTGAAGGAGTCGACGGTCCGGGTCCTGGCGGCGGTGCGCCAGGTCGGGGCCCCCCCGCTGAGCGACAAGCGCATCACCGTGAACCTCGCCCCGGCCGACCTCCGCAAGGAGGGGACCGGGTTCGACCTCCCCATCGCGCTGGCGCTCCTCGCCGCCTGCAAGGCCGTCCCCCGCGGCGCCCTCGAGGGGCTGCACATCGCCGGGGAGCTGTCGCTCTCGGGCGACGTGAGGGCGCTCCGGGGCGTGCTGGCGCAGGCCCTCGAGGCCCGGCGGGCGCAGGCCCGCGGCTTCGTCGCGCCCGAGTCGAACGCCCGCGAGGCGGCGGTGGTCCAGGGGCTCGCGGTCCTGCCGGCGCGGCACATCGGGGAGGTGGTGGCCTTCGCCAACGGGGCCGGGGACCTTCCGGCGCGCCGGCCCGAGGCGCCGGAACCGGTCCGGGACCCGGTCCTCGACCTCGCCGACGTCGCCGGGCAGGAGCAGGCGAGGAGGGCACTGGAGATCGCCGCCGCCGGCGGCCACAACCTCATCTTCTTCGGCCCCCCGGGCGGCGGGAAGACGATGCTGGCGCGCCGGCTCCCCGGCATCCTCCCCCCGCTCTCCTTCGACGAGGCGGTCGAGGCCACGGTGGTCCACAGCGTCGCCGGGCTCACGCGCGACCGCGGCCTGCTCGTCGAGCGCCCCTTCCGCGCCCCGCACCACTCCATCTCCGACGCCGGCCTGGTGGGCGGGAGCTGCATCCCCAGGCCGGGAGAGGTCTCGCTGGCCCACCACGGCGTCCTCTTCCTCGACGAGCTCGCCGAGTTCCGCCGCCACGTGCTCGAGGCGCTGCGCCAGCCGGCCGAGGACGGCGAGGTCACCGTGGTCCGGGCGGCGCGGGCCGAGCGCTTCCCCGCCGAGTTCATGCTGGTCGCGGCGATGAACCCCTGCCCCTGCGGGCACCACGGCGACGGGCGGCGCCCCTGCCGCTGCTCCGGCCACGAGCTCCTGCGCTACCGGCGCCGCGTCTCCGGGCCGCTCCTCGACCGCATCGACCTCCACGTCGACGTGCCGGCGGTGCCGGTGGCGGCCCTGCCGGCGGCCGGGAGCGGCGAGGCGAGCGCCGCGGTGCGCGCGCGGGTCGCCCGGGCGCGGCAGGTGCAGGCGGAGCGCGCCGAGCAGCGCGGCGCGCGCCTGAACGCCCGGCTGCGCGGCGCGTCGCTGCGGCGCGCCTGCGCCCTCGACGGGGCGGGCCGCGCGCTCCTCGCCGCCGCGGCGGAGAAGCTCGGCCTCTCGGCCCGCGGCCACGACCGCACCCTGCGGGTGGCCCGGACCATCGCCGACCTCGAAGGCCGGCCCGCCATCGAGCCGCACCATCTCGCCGAGGCGGTCCAGTACCGGGCCCTGGACCGCGGGGCCTGAGACCAGCCAGGCCCCGCGCGGGGCCGAAGGAGAGGAACGTGAGCAGGCTCACCGAGAAGGCGAAGGCGCTGGCCCAGGCGCTCGGGGCCATCGAGAAGCAGTTCGGGAAGGGAAGCGTGTGGCGGCTCGGCGAGGGCGACGAGGCGCCGCCGGTGGCGGTGATCCCCAGCGGCTCCATCGGCCTCGACCTCGCGCTCGGCGTGGGCGGGTATCCTCGCGGCCGCGTCGTCGAGATCTTCGGCCCCGAGTCGTCGGGCAAGACCAC
>DATBLK010000382.1:0-1795 GCA_036555405.1 Anaeromyxobacteraceae bacterium | reverse complement strand
CCCAGCGGGGGCAGGTGGAGAGGGCTTCGCCGGGAGGGCCAGGGTGGATTCGCGAATGCCCGCACCTCTTCCCCTCTCCCCCGCCCAGCGGGGGAGAGGGTCAGGGTGAGGGGGAGATGCCAGATCTCGATTCATGTCCAGTCGCCTAGATGCGCCACGCCACGGCGAGGAAGGCGCGCGTCGCCGCGGAGCGGAAGCGGTCGTTCCCGCCGTCGAGGCGCCGGGAGGTCACGTACTCCGTGATCTCGTGGGAGAGGCCCGCGCGCAAGCCGAAATGGCCCGGCCACCAGGCGAGGAAGAACTGCGAATCGAGCTGGCCAAGGTCGCGGTCGCCGAGGAGGAGGAGGTTCCACCGGCGCGGCCGGGCGCGCTGCGTGCCCGCGAAGGCCGGGTCTGCGCTCGGGTAGGCGCCGTTCACGGCGGGGCCCAGGGCCGCACCGGCGAGGTCGATGTCGAAGCCCGCCTCGAGCCCGGCAGCGAGCCGAACGGTCGCGATGAACATGGCGTTGAGCGCGTAGATCCGCACGCCGTCGACCGTGAGGCGGTGGATGGCTCCCGGCGCGTCGACGTCCTCGAACCGGGCGCCCGAGCCCGAGAGGAACGCGGAGAAGCGCGCGCCCACGCCCAGGCGCAGGCGGCCGCCCAGGAACGGGAACGTGGGCACGTAGCTCACGGAGGGCGTCGCGCCGCTGGGGGAGGCGGCCAGCGCGACCGCCGCCTCGTGCCCGAGCGCAGGGGCCCCTGCCGCGGCCGGAGCGGCGAGCGCGAGGAGCGCGGCGGCGAGGACGAGCGTTGCGGGACCGGTGGCGCGGGCGGCGATCGGGGGAGTCCTCCGTGGCGTGGCAGGCCTCGCGAAGCACCGAGGCGTTACACCGCCCCCCGCCAAGGGGGCCCGAAGAGTCGCGCCGCCCTTGATCGATCGCGCCCCGTGCCCTATACAGGCGGGCCTGCTACCCTCGCGGCGATGGAGAAGCGCCAGCGCGGCGAGCGCAGAGTTTCGCGCCCTTAGCTCAGTTGGATAGAGCGTCGGACTACGAATCCGAAGGCCAGAGGTTCGAATCCTCTAGGGCGCGCTTCACCAGGCCCCACGGGCACTTAGCCCGTGGGGCCGTTTACAGCTCGGCGAGCTGGCCCTCGGTCTCGGCCTTGGCGAGCGTCACCAGGAGCGCGGTGGTGCTGGTGAAGAGCGTCGAGTAGCCGGCCTCCACGGCGGCGCGACCGAGCGCGATGGCGAGGTGGGTCTTGCCGACGCCGGGCGGTCCGAAGACCAGGACGTTCTCGGCCTGGGCGATGTAGCGGCCTACCGCGAGCTCGCGGACGAGCTTCTGGTCCACCGAGGGCTGGAACTTGAAGTCGAAGTCCTCGAGCGTCTTCACGGTGGGGAAGTGGGCGATCTGGATCCCCATGGCGACCCGCTTGCGCTGCTTGGCCCCGACCTCCTCGCGGAGGATGACGTCGAGGAAGTCCATGTAGGTCGGCTCGCTGCGGGCTGCGTCGGAGAGGAGGGCGTCGAGCTGCTCGGCGACGTGGCCCAGCCGCAGGCGGCCGAGGTGCTCCTGGACCCGGGCGCGGACGATCTCGGTCACTCGGCACCTCCGACCGCGGCGGCGTAGTCGGCAAGGCTGCGGCCCATCGCGGCGAGCGGGGCGGCGATGGGCACCACCTCGGCCTGGGGCCGCCGCCAGAGCCCGTCGAAGTGGCGCGGGTCGATGACCCGAGCGTAGGGCTCGAAGCTCCGCTCGTGGACCGCGACCAACTCGGTGCCGTGGAAGATGCGGACCTCGATCTCGGCCAT
>DATBLK010000140.1:0-3984 GCA_036555405.1 Anaeromyxobacteraceae bacterium | reverse complement strand
GCGCCACCCGGCCGCCGGCGACCTGCGCCCCGGCGAGCGGGTGGCGACGCTGGTGTCGCTCACGCTCACGCCGCTCGTCCTGGAATCCGTGGATGCGGTCCGGCCGGAGGTGGAGCGGGTCGAGTGCCGCGGCCGCGCGGTGCTCTTCGCCACCGGCCCCTGGGCGCGGCTCCCCGGAGACCTGCCGGAGCCGCTGGCCCTCTCGGCCCTCGACGTGTGCGGCGCGCCGGCGCTGGTGGCGCGCCACGCCCGGCCGGGGATGAAGGTGCTGGTCCTGGGAGCCGGCAAGGCGGGGGCGCTCGTCTGCGTCCAGGCCCGCGAGTCGCTGGGCGCGACCGGCGCGGTCGTGGCCGCCGACCGGTCGGAGGCGGCCCTGCGAGCGGTCGCCGGCCTGGGCGCCTGCGACAGCACGGTGGCCCTCGACGCCACCGACGCCACCGCGGCGATGGCGCGGGCCGGGGAGGCGGGCGGTCCCTTCGACCTCGTCGTGAACTGCGCCAGCGCACCCGGGACGGAGATGGCGTCGGTCCTGGCGGTGCGCGACGGCGGGACGGTGATCTTCTTCTCCATGGCGACGAGCTTCACCGCCGCGGCGCTGGGCGCCGAGGGGGTGGGAAGGGACGCGCTGCTCGTCGTCGGGAACGGCTACGTGCCGGGGCACGCCGAGCTGACCCTGGGCCTCATCCGCCGCCACCCACGCCTCCGCGCCTTCTTCGAGGAGCGGCATGCCCGCTGAGTCGCCCATCGCCGACGTCACCCACGTCATCCAGCTCTCGGTGGCGCCGGTGTTCCTGCTCACCGCCATCGGCACCATCCTGAACGTGCTCTCGGCGCGGCTCAGCCGGGTGGTGGACCGCTACCGGGTCGTCCAGGGCCGGCTCGAGACCGCCTCCGGGGCGGCGGGCGCGCCGCTGCGCGACGAGCTTCTCCTGCTCCTCCGCCGCCGGCGGCTCGTCCAGCTGGCCATCACCTCGGGGACGCTCTCGGCGCTGCTCGTCAGCACCGTCATCGGCACGGCCTTCGTGGGCTTCGTGGCGCAGTGGCGCGTGGCCGGGACCATCGCCGGCCTCTTCATCGCGGCCATGGCCTTCTTCGTCGCCGCGCTGGTCCTGTTCCTGCGCGAGGTGCTGCTGGCGGTGGCGAGCCCGCTGCAGGAGCGGCGCTAGCGACCCGCTCACGCCCGACTTCACTCGCGGGTGAGGGGCGGATGTCGCTGGATCCGCCCCTCACCCCCCGGGGAAGCCCGGGACACGCGAGCCCCCTTCTCCCCCGCCGGGACGGGGGAGAGGGGACTCGAGCGCTCGCCAGAGGGCGTCGGGTGTCGCCACCCGCGTCGCCAGCGCCGGGCGCGCCCGCAGGCCCTCTCCCCGGTACCAGCCGGGGAGAGGGCGACCCGCTCACGCCCGACTTCACTCGCGGGTGAGGGGCGGCTGTCAAGACTCGCCGCGCGGGCTCGAAAAGGGGGGGTGGCGGCTTGCCGCGCCGGCCGGGACGCCGGCCGATCGGCTACCATGCCCGGGCGCGAACGCGGGCCGCTCGTGGCCGCCGCGCGGGGGATGCCATGGCCGACTGCATCTTCTGCAAGATCATCGCCGGCGAGATCCCGGCGGAGGTCGTCCACCAGGCGCCGGGGGCGGTGGCCTTCCTCGACGCCTTCCCCTCGGCGCGGGGCCACGTGCTCGTCGTGCCTCGCACGCACGCGGTCACGCTCCTCGACCTCGACGACCGGGCCATCGCCGACCTCTTCCGCGCGGTGAAGGAGGTGCAGGCCAAGGTGCAGGCGGCGCTGAAGCCGCTGGCCTTCAACGTGGGCTGGAACCACGGGAAGCCCGCCGGCCAGCACGTCTTCCACCTCCACGTCCACGTGCTGCCGCGCTACGCCGAGGGCGGCGCCGGCGTGCAGGCGGTCGGCACCGGCGGCGACCGCAAGGACAACCCGGCGCTCGCTGCGGCGATCCGGGCGGCGGGGTAGCGGCGAGGGAGCTCGGCCGTGAAGCCCTGCCGCGAGTGCCGGCGAGAGGTCTCCGAGCAGGCGGCCGCCTGCCCGGGCTGCGGCGCCCCCTACCCCGCGAAGGAGCGGTGGGACGGGCACGGCTTCGAGTACCGCTCGAAGCTCGCCATCGCCGGCCTGCCGCTCGTCCACGTGTCGTTCAGGTACCGGCCCGACCGGCGGCCGGTGGTCGCGAAGGGCGTCGTCGCGGTGGGCCAGTTCGCGGTCGGAGTCTTCACGCTTTCCCAGTTCGGGGTCGGCGTCGTCAGCGTGAGCCAGTTCACCGTGGCCGGCTTCGCCCTCTGCCAGTTCGGCGTCGCCTGGTCCCTGGTGGCGCAGTTCGGCCTGTTCCTCGAGGAGGGGCGCGGGCAGATGGTGTACGGGATCCTCCAGCTGCTCGGGATGCGGTGACGGGAGCTTCCGTTCGCCCCCGAGGGCGCTTTCCCCTCGGCCCCTTCAGTGCAGGCTGGCCGGCCAGTAGAGATCCTCGTCGCCGGGGCTCTGCCAGGCGTCGGCCGGCCCCAGGGGAGCGGCCGTCTCGAACACGGCGAGGAAAGGCGCCAGCCGGACGGCGTGGGCGGCCGGGACCTCGAGGTAGGCCCTCACGGCGTCGCCGCTCGCCCACCCCGTGGGCACGGCCTCCGCCGTGCAGCTCGAGAGGTCGGCCTCGAACTCGCCGCCGGCGTTGTTCACGCAGGCGACCTGCGGGCCGTAGACCGGCTCGTCCAGGAAGTCGATGAAGTAGTGGCCCGGGTTGGGGACTCCGGTTGCGAGGTCGTAGCCGCCGACGCCCGCCGCGACCACGTGGTGCGCGGGCGCGGTCATGGCCCCGGCGGGCTGCTCGGGCACGTAGAACTTGAGGGCGAAGCGGTGGGTCGCCAGGTTCGCGAGCAGGACGACGCGCGAGCGCCAGGGGCCGCCGGAGGCGAAGTTGAGCGCCAGGAACGCCGGCGCGTCGCCGCTCATGGCGACGTCGATCTGGAAGAGATCGGTCTGCGGGCGGCCGTCGCCCGAGTCGTACCGGTAGCGGGTGTGCAGCGTCGTCTGGGAGGAGCCGTCGGCGACGGCGGAGATCATCCGCGTCTCCGCAGCCCCGTTCGAGACGTTCGTCGCCCTGCAGGTGTACGAGGAGAGCTGGTCGAGGACGAACCGGGTCGGCTCCGCGCCGGGGTCGCTCGAGGCCGCGGCGTACGACGCCGCGGTCACGGTCTTCGGCGTGTAGTCCTCGCCGGAGCAGTCGCCGACGAGCAGCGTGTACATCTGCGCGTGGTAGATGAAACCGATGAGCGACTGCATCGTGAACTGGTAGGGGTCGAAGACGCCCACCGGAGGCGGCGGCGTCCCCGGCGGGCAGTAGTCCGCGTCCAGGCTGGGGTGCCGGCACTGCATCTGGAAGAGCTGGGCCACGAGGAAGTAGCCGGCCACGCCCAGCGCCGCGGGCCGCGCGATGGTCAGCGCCTGCGCGCCCGACTTCACGGACGGCAGCGATTTCATCGCCGCCGGCGTGAGCTCGATCGGCTTCCCCTCGCCGCCGCTCCTGCCGCAGCCCGCGGCGGCGAGAGGCGCCGCGACCGCCAGGATCAGCCAGGGCTTCCGCGCTGCCGAGAAGACGGTTCCTTCGCTCATGTGCCCCCCTCGCGCCGGGTCCCCCGCCGTCTCGTCGACACGCCCTCCGGCTTCGTTAAGGCCGCGGGGCCGGGCGGCGCCCCGCCTCGGGATTCCGGGCCGGGCGCCGCCGCGGCCTTCACCGCCCGAGAGCGGCAGACCTGCGGTGGTACAGTGCGCCGGGGCCGTGGCGGAACGGGTAGACGCGGGGGACTTAAAATCCCCTTCCCCGCCAGGGGAGTCCCGGTTCGAGTCCGGGCGGCCCCACTCGACGCGCTCGCGCACGCATGATCGCCCGCTCACAGCATCCCGAGGCTGCGGAGCTGGGGGCCGAGCGCGGTGAGGGCGAATCCGCGGCGCGGTCCGGGCACGTCGCCGACCGGCGTCGG
>DATBLK010000371.1:0-4575 GCA_036555405.1 Anaeromyxobacteraceae bacterium | reverse complement strand
GGCTCGAGCCGGCCCGGCTGGAGGAGGCGCTGCGGCGCTCGAAGGGCTGCAGCGACCTGTGGCGCGACTGCCTGCGCACCAGCGCCTCGAGGCCGGCGCAGCTCGGCTTCTTCGACGCCACCATCCACATGGGTCCGGCGGTGATCCTCCGCGGGACCCAGGAGGCCTGCGACTACTACGCCCTGCTCCTCGACGAGCTGCGCGAGCGGGCCGCCGCCGGCGCCGGGCCCCGCGAGCGCTTCCGCGTCTACTGGGACGGGATGCCGGTGTGGGGACGGCTCCGCGACCTCGCCCGCCTCTTCGCCGCGCTCGAGACCTCCGTCGTCGCCTCCACCTACTGCAACAGCTGGGTCTTCGACGCGCTCGACCCCGCCGACCCCCTTCCCTCGATGGCTCGGGCCTCGCTCCAGCTCTTCATCGCCCGCTCCGAGGGGCCCAAGCAGGCCTACCTCGAGCGGATGGTCCGGGAGTTCGCGGTCGACGGCGTCGTCTTCCACGACTCGCGCACCTGCCCGAACAACTCCAACGCCCGCTTCGGCATGCCGCAGCGGCTCCGCAAGGCGTGCGGCGTCCCGGTGCTCACGCTCGACGGCGACCTCAACGACCTGCGCTGCTTCTCCGACGAGCAGGCGCGCACCAACATCGAGGGGTTCGTGGAGCAGCTCGAGGGCTCGGGCTCCGCGGCGTCCCGGGCGGTGCCGGCGTGACGGCCCCGCTCTACGCCGGCATCGACTGCGGCTCCTGGAACACGAAGGCCGCGCTCCTGGACGCCGGGGGGCGGCTCCTCGCCACCGCGGTGGTGCGCACCGGCGCCGACGTGCAGGCGGCGGCCGAGCGGGTCATGGCCGAGGTCCTCTCCCGCGCCGGGGCGGAGCGCGAGGCGCTGGCCGCCACCTGGTCCACCGGCTTCGGCCGGCACGCCCTGGCCCTGGCGCAGGGCTCGCGCACCGAGCTCGACAGCCACGCCCGCGGCGCCCTCCGCTACGTCGCCGGTCCGGTCACCGTCATCGACATCGGCGGCCAGGACGCCAAGATCATCCTCATCGACGCCCAGGGCCGGCGCGTCGGGCACAAGATGAACCGGAAGTGCGCCGCCGGCACCGGCAGCTTCCTCGAGGAGATGGCGTTGCGCCTGGCGGTGTCCATCGGGGAGCTGCCGCGGCTCGCCGCCGCCTCCACCGAGGAGATCGCGCTGGGGAGCTTCTGCACCGTCTTCACCGGCACCGAGGTCCTGGGGCTCATCCGCCAGGGGAAGCGGCCCGCCGACCTGGCCCGGGCCGCCTACCGGTCGGTGGTGAAGCGGGTCCTGGAGATGGAGCGCGTCGAGGGGAAGGTGGTCGCCACCGGCGGGGTGGTGGCCCACCACCCCATGGTCGTGGAGCTGCTCGCCGAGGCCGTGGGCGCGCCGGTGGCGGTGCCCGAGCACCCGCAGGAGATCGGCGCGGTCGGGGTGGCGATGGCGGCGCGGGAGGCGGCCGCCGGGCTCGCCGCCTGACCCGCGGGAGGGGGAATGGCGGGCGTCCTCAACGTCGGCGAGGTCCTGTCGGTCCACGCCCGGCTTGCGCCCGACCGGCCGGCGGCCAGGGACCTCGGCCGGGCGCTGACATTCCGCCAGTGGGAGGAGCGGGCCAACCGGCTCGCCAACGCCCTCGGCGGCCTGGGGCTCGGGAAGGGCGACCGGGTGGCGGTCTACGCCCACAACTGCCTGGAGTGGATGGAGGTCTACGCCGCCTGCGCCAAGGGCGGCCTGGTGGCCGTGCCAGTGAACTTCCGGCTGACGGCGCCGGAGCTCCGGTTCATCGTCGAGGACAGCGGCGCCCGGGCGCTCCTCGCCGGCGCCGACCTCGTGGATCGGGCCGAGGCGGCTCGCGGCGACCTGCGGCTGGCGCCGGGCGCCTGGGTCCAGATCGGCGGCGACCGGCCGGCGCCGGGCTGGCGCGGCTACGAGGACCTCCTGGCCTCGGGCGCGCCGCGCCCGCCGGGGATCGCCGTCCGCCCCGAGGACACCTGGACGCTCATGTACACCTCGGGCACCACCGGGCGGCCCAAGGGCGCGGTCCGCAGCCACCGGAGCTACGCCCTCTTCTACCTCATGAACGCGGTGGAGTTCGGGTTCGGCCGCGAGGACGTGGGCCTGGCGGTGATGCCCATGTGCCACGTGAACTCGGTCTTCTACGCCTTCGTCTTCAGCTACCTGGGCGCGCCGGTCGTGATCTACGACCGGCGGAGCTTCGACCCCGAGCACCTCCTCGGCGTGCTCTCCCGGGAGCGCATCACCTTCACCTCCCTCGTCCCCACCCACTACGTGATGATGCTGTCGCTCCCGGAGGCGGTCCGCGCCCGGCACGACCTCGGCCGGGTGTCGAAGCTCCTGGTCTCCTCGGCGCCGGCGCGCCGCGAGACCAAGCTCTCGATCATGGAGTGCTTCCCGGGCTCGCGGCTCTTCGAGGCCTACGGGTCCACCGAGGCGGGCCTCGTCACCCTGCTGCGCCCCGAGCAGCAGTTCGAGAAGCTCGGCTCCATCGGCCGCGAGATCGTCGGCACCGGCCGCCTCCGGCTCCTCGACGCCGAGGGGCGCGAGGTGCCGGAGGGCGAGGTGGGCGAGCTCTTCGCCCGCACGCCCACCGCCTTCGACGGCTACTGGAACCTCCCGGCCGCCACCGCCGCCGCCTTCCGCGGCGACTACTGCACCGCCGGCGACATGGCGCTGCGCGACGCCGACGGCTTCTACACGCTCGTCGACCGCAAGAGCAACATGATCATCACCGGCGGCGAGAAGGTGTACCCCTCGGAGGTGGAGCAGGTGCTCGGCGGCCACCCCGGCGTCCGCGACGTGGCGGTGATCGGCCTCCCGGACGCGAAGTGGGGCGAGGCGGTGACCGCGGTGGTGATCCCGGAGGCCGGGCGCGAGCCGTCCGCCGCGGCGCTGGTGGAGCACGCGCGCAGCCTGCTCGCCGGGTACAAGGTCCCGCGGAGCGTGCGCTTCATCCGCGACGAGGAGATGCCGCGGACGGCGACCGGGAAGATCCTGCACCGGGTGCTGAGGGAGAGGTACGCGGGGAAGGGGGAGGCGGGGTAGCGGAGAGTTGCGACCCGGGTGCCCAGGTCCGCCGCTGGTCCGTCATTCAACGAAACAGCCCAACGGACGGCGTCGGCAGGACGACCAGGTTGCGCGGCTGCGTGACGTCCACCCTCAGGAGCGCGAGAAGGTCGTCGAAATGTCCCGCGACGTACTGGCTGGTCCCGTCGAACGCAAGGGCCCCGACGTAGGAGTTGCTCCAGGGACTGAGCGCCTGGAGGGAAACGAGGCGAGGCGAGGCGGGAAACCGCACGTCGAAGCCCTCGACCATCGCGCCGACCGTCCCCACGTAGGCGATTCCCTGGTGGATGCCGACGCTGAATCCCGTCTGCGGGTCGTACTGGGGATTGAACGGTTCGCCGGGGAGATCAACCTGCGCCAGGAGCGCCGGCCGATCGGGTTTGGACACGTCCGCAGTGGCGAGCCCCGCCGCTGCGGCGATCCATGCGGTCGATCCATCCAGGGCCACACCAAAGGCAGCCGAGCCGATGTCCAGGGAGCTGCGGACGAAGGGGGCGGTGGGGTTCGAGACGTCCACCAGCACGAGGCCCGCGCGATCGGCCGCCACGAGGAGCAGGCCTAGGCCCGCCGCCTGAGCGGTATAGGGAAGCCCGGGGAGCAGGACCCGCCCCAGCTCCACGGGCGCGCCCGGGTCGGCCAGGTCGAGGATCAGCAGGTCGCTGGCGAGCGTGCCGACGTAGACCAGATTCCCGTCCGCCGTGAGGCAGCTCGTCGGGACGGGAAGAGTGGTCAGCAACACCGGGCCGCCTGGTGAGGAAGGGTCGAGGACCTCGAGGGCGGAGCCCGCGCCCACGACGAGGTGGGTGCCGACCTTCGCGAGCGCAAACGACGGGGCTCCCTGCGCCCGCGCGAAGACGAGCGCCGGCGGGTCCGCCGACGTGTCCCAGGCGACGAGGATTCCGCCACGCTCGGTGTTTCCGGTCGCGTAGACGCGCGAGGGTCCGACGGCGGCCGCGTAGAAGTACGTCCTGCCGTTGCCCAGGGGGATGTCGAGCCTCGCGCGCACGATGGGGCCGCCGGCCCTGGCTCCGTCGTGGATGGCCAGGCCGGCCCGCCCCTCGGCGGCGAGCACTTGGTCGCCGACCCACGCGGATGCCGACCCGTGGTAGCTCGCGGTCACCCTGGGGGCCGCAGGATCGCTGACGTCGAGGATCGACGTGTCGCCCGTGACGGTCGCCAGGGCCATCAGCCCGCCAGGTGATGGAACGACGTGGCCGGTGAAAGGCAGGGTGGCGACCAGCCGTGGCACGCCGGCCGAACGGTCGTAGATGGACGCAGTGAATGCCTCCGTCTGGCCGGCCATGAGCAACGGGCCGACGACCCTGAGCAGGGTCCCTCGGCCGTCCGCGACGCCAATGAGGGCCGGGGGCTCCGACGCCAGGTCGTATGCGGCGAGGCGCACCCGATGGTCCGCGGCAAGCCGCGCGCTACTTCGCAACCCAAGGCCCCAGGTTCCTGATCACTTCTCGAGCATC
>DATBLK010000368.1:0-1784 GCA_036555405.1 Anaeromyxobacteraceae bacterium | reverse complement strand
AGCACGGCCCCGGCGATGGCGGCGGGGAGCGGCAGGAGCGGGTGGAGGCTCACCGCGATCATGCCGCCCAGCATCACGAACTCGCCCTGGGCGAAGTTGATGATGCCGGTGGTGTTGTAGATGATGTTGAAGCCCATCCCGACCACGGCGTAGATGGTGCCGTAGGTCAGGCCCGCCACCAGGTACTGGAAGAAGAGCTCGCCGGCCACCTCGAGACCGCTACTTGCCGAGCAGGGCGAACTTGCCGCCCTTCACCACCAGCATCTCGAAGGCGTCGAGGCCCAGGCCGTTGTGGTCCGACGGCGACATGTTGAAGATCCCGGCGGTGCCCACCAGGCCCTTCACGTCCTCCACCGCGGCCCGGGCCTTCGCCCGGTCGCCGCCGGCGGCGAGGGCCTTCTCCACCAGGAGGAAGGCGTCGTAGGCGTGGCCGCCGAAGGTGGAGGCGTCCTCCTTGAAGCGCGTCTCGTACTCCTTCTTGTAGGCGACGAGCAGCTTCTTCTGCGGGTGAGCGTCGGGCAGGGCGTCGGCGACGAGGAGCCGGCCGGCCGGGAACATCACGCCCTCGGCGGCGGCGCCGGCGGCCTTCACGTACTGGATGTTGCCGAACCCGTGGCTCTGGAAGATGGGGATGGTGAGGCCGATCTGCCGGGCGTTCTTGATGACGATGGACTGCGCCGGCTCGATGGACCAGTTCACGATGCCCTGGACGTTGGCCGCCTTCACCTTGGTGACCTCGGCGGTGAGGTCGGTGGCGCTCTTGTCGTAGACCTCGTTGGCCGCGATCTGGATGCCGTGCTCGGGGGCGAGCTTCTCGATCTGCGCCTTGCCGGCGTTGCCGAAGCCGGTGTTGCTGGTGAGCACGGCGATGCGGGTGACGCCCATCTTCTTCATCTGCTGGAAGATCTTGATCACCGCGTCGCTGTCCTTCTGCGGCGTCTTGAAGACCCACTTCGCCACCGGGTTCACGATCACCTCGGCGGCGGCGCAGGAGAGCAGGAGGGTGCCGGCCTGCTCGGCGATGTTCTTGATGGCCATGGTCTCGCCGCTGGTGGAGGGGCCGATGATGGCGAAGACCTTGTCCTCCTCGATGAGCTGCTTCGCGAAGGAGACGGCCTTCTCCGAGCTGGCGCCGGTGTCCTTCACGATGAGCTCGACCTTGCGGCCGGCGATCCCGCCCCGGGCGTTCGCCTGCTCCACGAGGATCTGCAGGGTCCGTGCCTCCGGCGCGCCCAGGAACGAGGCCGGGCCGGTGACGGCCAGCAGGGCGCCGATCTTCACGGTCTCGGCGGCGCGGGCCTCGGGCGTCAGGAGCGAGATCGAGAGTGCGAGCGGTAGCATCCAGGAAAGCTTGAGGTTCCTCATCGCTTCCTCCCTTGGGGGTGCGTGCGCGCGGCGGCCGGGGCGCGCCGGAACGGTTGGCTGACGTCGATGCGGCGGATTGTGTCAGGTCGGGGGGGTGCAAGGGAAGCCGCGGCCCGGCGTTGACGGGGATCATCCGCGCCCGGCCCGAAGCGACGCGCTGCGGCACCGCGTCCTCCGCGCGGGTCGGGGCCAGGCCTATGATCGCGATGCCTCGACCGGGCATCGCCCGGCGGACGGCCGCGCTCCTCGCTCCGGTCCACGAAGGGCGCCTGGGGAGGGGACCATGCCCGCCGGAGCCGGCGCCGCCACGCTGCCCATGCTCGCCCTCACCGCCCTCGCGGGCGTCGCCGCCGGCGTCGGGGGTTACACCTTCGTCCACGCCAGGGGCTCGTCGTACCTGACCGACGACCCGGCGGCCT
>DATBLK010000334.1:0-2018 GCA_036555405.1 Anaeromyxobacteraceae bacterium | reverse complement strand
CGGCCTCCGGCGCGGTGTCGCACGAGCGGCTGGCCTTCGGCCGCGATCTGTGGCGCGCCCGCGTCACCTGGCTCGACGCGGCGGTGGGCGCCTACGCGCGGGCCGCCCGCGACGCCGCCCGCGCCGCCGGCCGGCCCTTCCAGGTCGCGGCCCGCTTCGAGGCGGTCGGTCCGGCGCAGCTCCGGGCCGCGCGCCACCTCGACGCCGCGGTGTTCCCGGTGGCGGCGCAGGGCCAGGCGAGCTCGGCCGGGCTCTTCCGGCTGCTGCGCGCCGCCATGGGCCGCCGCCCCTGCGCCGCCTCGGTCTCCGGCGACGGGCCCCTCGGCCGGCTGGCGTCGGTGGCGGCGAGCTGCGGCGTCGAGATCCTCGCCGGGTCGGCGGAGGCCGACGGCGGGCTGGCCGCGGTGCGCCGCTTCGCGCGCGAGGCCGCGGCCCGGGGCCGCACCGCGCTGGGCGCGCGCCCGGTCGCCGAGTGCGCCCTCCTCTACTCGGCCGGCTCGGACCTGTGGTCGGGCGGCGAGCACCGGGAGCAGCTCGAATGGACCGGCGACGCGCTGGCGGCGCTCCAGGTCCAGGCGCCGGTAGTCCTCCGGCCCTCGGAGGCGCCGCCCGGCGCGGTGCTGGTCCTCCCCTCGGCCCGGGCGCTCTCGCCGCTCGAGGCCCAGGAGGTCCGCCGGCGCCTCGAGTCGGGCTCCGGCGTCCTGTGCCTCGGCGCCCCGGGCGGCGTCGACGAGGGGGGGCGGCCGGCGCCGCTTCCCTTCCCGCCGGGGAAGCCCGGCGGGGAGCGGGTGGAGAAGGGGATGGTGGTCCGCATCGCCGAGCGCGTCGCCCAGCGCCCCGGGTCCACGCCCGACACCTGGGGCCGCGCCCACGACGACCTGGCGCGGGCCCTCGGCCTGCTCCTCGGGCGAGGCCGGCGCGCCGCCTCGACCGCCGGGCGCAGCCCGCTCCACGTGGCGCTCCACCGCCAGGGCGAGCGGCTCGACGTCCACCTCGCCGCGCTCGACGCGGCGCCGGCGAGGGGGACGACGCTCTTCGTCGGGCTCCACGTCGCCGGGGAGGCGCGGCGCGGCCACTTCAAGTCGGCGGGCGGCCAGGACGAGCGCGTCCCCCTGAACCCCTCCGGCTACGCCGTCTCCACCGTGCTGCCGGCCTTCGAGGGGTACGCGGTGCTCTCCATCCCGGGGTGACCGGGCGGGATCCGCCCCTCACCCGCGGGCGCCGGCGGGGAAGGCGGGTCGCCCTCTCCCCGGCTGGGACCGGGGAGGGGGCAGCCGGACGCGCTCTTCGTGAATTCGCCCTACTCGGGGAGCTCGGTGATGTCCGCGCTGTCGCTGATGGCGATGGCGGCCTTCACGCTCATCGCGGCGGGACATTCCCGCTCGTAGACCTTCAAGGCCTCGCGCGCGTCCTCGGTCTTCCCCTTGGGGACCTTGAGCGTGTACTTCACGCGGATCTTCGTGATCCGCATCACGCCGTCCACGTCCTCGATGTCGCCTTCCACGTCCGCCCGGAACCGCTCCTGGAACGTGGGGATCTTCCTTCTGGCCAGCACCGTGGCCAGTGTCCCCATCATTCAACCGCCGACCGCTCCGACGATGTGGTCCAGGGTGGCGGCGTGCTCCTTCTCCGGCTCCACCTTGTAGAACCGCTTGATGCCGCCGTGGACGCCGTAGTAGACGGGCTCCGCGAACCCTTCGATCAGCGCCTTGCGCGTCGGTCCCTTCTCCCGGGTGATGGTGATGCGCGAGGTGTGAACCACCTGTCCCATGGCGTCCTCCGGTCGTGTCTCCCTCTGGACGACCGACCCTACGCGAACGTTACACGGCGTCGAGCCGATCGACAACGCCGGCTACCCGCGCGGCGTCCCGCACTCCGGGCAGAACCTCCCGGTGTAGGTCGCGCCGCACTTCCGGCAGGCGCCCGACGCCGAGAGGGGCTTCCCGCACTCCGGGCAGAACTTGCCGCCCTGGACCCGGGCGTTGCAGTGCGGGCAGGCGGCGAGCTGCGGCGCCGCC
>DATBLK010000309.1:0-8629 GCA_036555405.1 Anaeromyxobacteraceae bacterium | reverse complement strand
CGGCCTCGAGCGCCGGCACCAGCGCCTCCAGCTGCCGCAAGATGCCCTCGACGTGGTGCGGCTCCACCTCGCCGAGCTCGCGGTAGCTGGTCACCCCCACCACCGGCACGTTCCACTCGCGCCCGTAGAACTCGAACCAGTCCTTCACCTCGCGGCACTGGTTGGTGCTGTAGAGGAGGAGGTCGGCGCGCGGGGTCCCCTCCAGGCCGTACCTGCGCAGCGGCGTCTTCTTCATGAGGTACGAGCCGATGTCGCTGGTGAGGTAGGAGCAGATCTCGGGCGAGTAGCCGATGGCGTGGGCCCGGGCCATGGTCTCGTTGGCCTCGCGGCTGGCGCCCAGGAGGGCGCCGTGGTTCTCGGGGAAGAAGACCTCGAAGCCGAGCGCCCGGAGGAGCTCCACCGGCCCGACGCTGGTGCACCAGGCGACGGGGGCATGGTGCTCCCGGGCGGCGCGGTCCACGCCGCGGAAGTGCGCCGCCATGACCTCCCGGAGGCGGCCGGCGGAACGGAGGGGCGCCTGCCCCTGCTCAGGCTGCGGACTGGCCATCGGCCCGCTCCTTTCGGCCCCGGGCGGCGTCGAGCGCGTAGAGGGCCGCGCCCAGCGCCCCGGCCATGATGGGCTCGGGGACGATCTCCGCCGGCAGCCCGGAGCGCTCGGCGAGCGCCTGGACCACGCCGGGGAAGTACTCGCACACGCCGCCGCTCACCCGCACCGGCCCGGTGAGGCGGTCCATCTCCATGATCCGGTCGGCGATGGAGTACATGCAGCCCAGGGCGATCTCGCCGGCGCTGGCGCCGGCGCGGAGCAGCTCGATGACCTCGAGCTCGGCCAGGACCGAGCAGTAGCTCCCGACCCGCGCCGGCTTCCCGGCGGTGGAGGCGAGGTCCTGGAGGCGCGTCGGGTGCACGTCGAGGTGGCGCGAGGCGAACATGAGGAAGGTGCCGATGCCCACCGCGCACTTGCGCACGTTGCGGCTCGAGACCACCGCCCCCGAGGCGTCGACGCGCACCAGCTTGGGGTCGCGGCCCCCGATGTCCACCAGGGTCATGGCCCCGCCCACGTGGTGGAAGGCCCCGCGGGCGTGGCACAGCGTGTCGGTGACCGCCTGGGTGGCGGCGGGGACGGAGGAGGCGCCGAAGCCGGTGACGCAGACGGCGTCGAGATCGCCGGCCCGGGCCTGGGCCTCGGCCAGGGCGACGCCCATGGCCTCCTGGTAGCAGTCCTGGAAGTAGCCGCGCGTCGCCACCGCGGCGCGGCCCAGGACCTTGCCCTGGCCGTCGGCGACGATGGCCTTGACGCACTCGGTGCCGATGTCCGCTCCTGCCACCACCATGACTCCGCTCCTCGCCCCTCCGGGCTAGTGGGTCGACCCCTCGTGCGCCACCGCCGCCCGGCCCGCGGCCAGGCGCTGCTCCAGGAACTCCTGGACCTGGGAGCGGACGTGCTCCACCGACACCAGGCGCAGGTCGTGGGTGTCCCCCTCGACGACGATGGGCGCCACGCCGGTCTCGCGGTGAAGCCGGTGGTGGATGCCGAGGCGCACGCCGCTGTGCTCCGGGGAGGTGCGCGCGTCGTGGTACACGGCCGCCTCCACCCCGTAGCGCCGGAACTCGCGCTCCAGCCACCGGATCTTGTACTCGCGCGAGCGGTTCGGGTAGATGGCGGTGTAGGCCGCCGCCAGGCTCCGGACCGGGTCGTCGCGGTGGAAGCCGTCGAAGACGTAGGTGGGCGCGTAGGTCGATCCCACCACCGCGATCCCCTGGTCGAGGAAGAGGCTGGCCAGGGGGCGAAGCGCGCACCAGACGGGCGGCCCCTCCCAGTAGAGCCGCAGCCGCTCGCCGGGCACGGCGGCGACCTTCCCGGCGAGGCGGTGCTTCAGCTCCGCGAGGAGGATCTCGTAGTACTCGACCGCCTCCTCGGTGCCGCGCAGGAGCAGCATGGGCGCCACGTGGATCAGGGTGTCGAAGTAGGTGAGCGGGCTCGGGACCTGGGAGGCGAGGTCCAGGACCTCGGCCCAGAGCCGCGAGGCCCGGGCCGAGAGGTCCACGACCGCGGCGAGCCGGTCCTGGTCCAGGGCGCGGCCCGAGATCTGCTCCAGCCGCTCGGCGAGCCGGAGGAGCTGCTGGGCGGCGGCGTCGACCTCGACCTTCTCCACCTCGTCGAGCGCCGGCGGCGGGTGGAGGCCGAGGAGGGGCGCGCCCATCCGGCTGGCGTAGTACTCGAACCAGCGGGCCACGTAGGTGCCGAGGTTGGTGCTGTAGACCAGCACCTCGGGGTGGG
This sequence comes from Anaeromyxobacteraceae bacterium, assembly GCA_036555405.1. Lineage (GTDB taxonomy): Bacteria > Myxococcota > Myxococcia > Myxococcales > Anaeromyxobacteraceae > DATBLK01. The sequence goes on along the minus strand of DATBLK010000309.1, from coordinate 6,348 downwards.
GGATGGCCTCGAGGCCGTGGATCTCGGCGAGCGGGCTCTCGCCGGCGAGCATGGCCCCGATGTCGCTCGCCATCTCGCTCGAGCCGAAGGGCGAGAAGCCGTCGGCGAGCGCCAGGCTCAGGTACTTGCCGCCGCGGCGGCTGGCCCCGATGAGGGCGGCGTGGTTCTCGGGGAAGTACGGCGTGTAGCCCAGGGCCCGCACCACCTCCACGGGCCCGAGCCCGGCGCACCAGGCGACGTGCCGCCTCGGGTCGCGGCTCGCCGCGGCCAGGTCCTGGTAGTAGCGGTGGACGATCTCCTTCAGCCGGGGCGCGCACTCGAGGGGCACGCGGCCCGAGGGCATGCCGCCGAAGGGGCTCCGGCCCAGGGGGCGGAGGGGCGCGTCCGCCGAGGCCGCCCGCGCCTCCGCCAGGGTCCGCGCGCTCCGCTCCTGCTTGCGGACGCCCTGGCGCTCCCGGGAGTGGACCAGCTGGGTCACCGCCCAGTTCAGCGGCGCCTCCATCCCCAGCCGCCGCGCCTCGTCGACCACCCCGCCGTTCATGGCGTCGACCTCGGTGCGCAGGCCGCGCACCAGGTCCTGCCACATCGAGGGGCGGTTCTTGGCCAGCGCCTTCTGCGATTTCACCACGGGGCGATATGGGTCCTCGGGGTCCTCGAGCGGCGTCCCCCGGGCCCGCATCACGCCGGTGATCTCCAGGCACAGCGCCCGCATGAGGTCCTGGAGGTCGTCGTCCTCGAGGAGCTCGCTGCAGGTCATGCCGGTGAGCGCCGAGACCGGGTTCACCACGGCGTTGTGGACCAGCTTCTGCCAGACGACGGGGTCGACGTCGGGAACCACCTCCGCGGCCAGGCCGGCGGCCCGGAACATCTCGGCGATGGCGCGGACCTCGTCGGTGACCACGCCGTCGAGGGGCGCCATCTGGATGGGCTTGATGCCGGTGCGGTAGCGCATCCGGTTGGGCCCGGTGTGCTGGATGCTGTGGAAGGTGATGCCGGTGAGGATGCGGCGGGTCCCCACCGCGCTCCGGATCCGGTCGACGTTCCCGACGCCGTTCTGGGTGGAGAGGATCCAGGTGCGCTCGCCGATGGCCGGGAGCGCCGCCCGGACCGCGCCCTCGGTCTGGTAGCTCTTCACCGCCACGAAGACGAGGTCGGCGGGCGGCATGCCCTCGGCGGTGGTCACGACCCTGAGCCGGACCCGGCGCTCGCCCTGCTCGGCCTCCTGGAGGAAGAGCCCCTCCTCCGAGAGCAGGCGGGCGCGGGCCGGGTTGGCCTCGAGGAAGGTGACGTCCTGGCCGGACTCGCCCAGGCGCCCGCCGATGAGGCCGCCGAGCGCGCCCGCGCCGACCACCAGGATGCGCATCGCCGCCTCGCTCCTCTCCTCCCCTCGCGATCGGATGGTAGCGCCGCGCGCGGAGGGCGCGGAACCTCCGCGCTGGCCTGCTGACTCACATTCTGGTACGGTTTAGCCGGATTGTCCATCCCTCCCCGGCTCTCGCTCCCTTCCCGGAGGCAGTCATGAACGTCGGCGTCATCGGCTCGGGCTCCATCGGACCGGACCTGGCCTACGGGTTCCTCAGCGCGGTGGCCCGGACCGGCGGCGCGGTCCTGCTCCACGACATCCGCCAGGAGGCGCTCGAGGCCGGCGTCCGGCGCATCGAGGGGTACATGGAGAAGGCCCGCGCCCGCGGGAAGCTCTCCCCCAAGGACGCCGAGGCGATGCGGAGCCGGCTGCAGCCGACGCTCGAGGTGCAGAAGCTCGCGACCTGCGAGTACGTCCTCGAGGCGGCGACCGAGGACCTGGCCACCAAGCGCAAGATCCTCGCCTCGCTGGAGCAGGTCGTCCGGGACGACTGCCTCGTCGGCTTCGCCACCAGCGGCATCCCGCGGGCCCGGATCGCCGAGGGGGCGCGCCGCCCGGAGCGCTGCTTCGTGAACCACCCCTTCTACCCGGCCTGGCGGGCCCTGCCCGTCGAGGTGGTGCTCTCCGGCGACGCGGCCCTGGGCCGGCGGATGCTCGCCCTCCTGCGGCGGCTGGGGAAGGTGCCCATCGTCACCCGGGACGTCCCCTGCTTCGCCGCCGACGACATCTTCGTCACCTACTGCGCCGAGGCGGTCCGCATCTTCGCCGAGGGGCTCGCGACCCCGGCCCAGGTGGACGAGGTCGTGGACCGGGCGGTGGGCGGCGGCGGGCCGTTCTGGGTGATGGACCTCACCCGGGGGAACCCCCTCAACGTCCATTGCCTCGAGCTCATGAAGGAGGCGCCGACGGGCGGCGAGTGGTTCGAGCCGCCGGCCCTCCTCCGGGCGCAGGGGACGAAGCCCTGGCACGCCGGGGGGAAGCCGGGGCGCGAGCCCTGCAAGCCGGAGGTGGCCCGGCTGATCCGCGACCGCATCCTGGCGGTTCTCCTGGCCCGCGCCGCCTTCGTCGCCGACCAGGGCATCTGCGACCCCTCGGACCTCGACTGGCTCACCCGGAACGCGCTCGGCTTCTCGCAGGGGCTCCTCTCCCTGGCCGAGTCGCTCGGCGCCGACGAGGTCCACCGGCTCTGCGCCGCGTACGCGGCGGGCCACCGCGGCTTCGACGTCCCGCGGAGCATCCGGGAGAAGAGGCTGCCCCGCTTCCACCGCAACCTGGTCGTCGAGCGAGACGGCGAGATCGCGGTGGTCACCCTGCGCCGGCCCGAGGTGCGCAACGCCCTCTCCGAGCGGACGATGCGCGAGCTCGACGAGGCCTTCGCCGCGCTCGAGGCCGAGGCCTCGGTGCGGGGGGTGGTGCTGACGAGCTTCGACGGGGCCATCGCCGGAGCGGACATCACCGAGCTCGCCGCCCTCCCCGACGTCGCCGCCTGCGAGGCCTCCTCGTCGGGCGGCCAGAGGGTCGTCGACCGCATCGCCGCCCTGAAGAAGCCGGTGGTGGCGGCGGTGGACGGCCCGGTGATGGGAGGCGGCGCCGAGGTCTCGATGGGCTGCCACGCCCGCGTCGTCGGGCCGGGCCTGGCGCTGGCCCAGCCCGAGGTGAACCTGGGCATCATTCCCGGCTACGGAGGCACCCAGCGGCTCCCCCGGCTCATCGGGCTGGAGCGGGCCGCGGACCTGATCCGCACCGGCCGCATCGCCTCGGCGAAGGAGGCCTGCGCCTGGGGCTGGGCAACCGGCGAGCCGGTGGAGGACTTCGTCGGCGCCGCCAAGGCCCTGGTCCGCCGGCACCTCGCGGGCGAGGTGAGGCTCGCGCCGGTCGACCCCCGGCCCATCGCCGTCCCCGAGGAGCTCCCCCCGGTGGACCTCGGCCACCACTCGCTCGCCATCGACGAGATCGTCGTGGACGTCCTGCGGCGCGGGCTCGCGCTCCCGCTGGGCGAGGGGCTCCGGGTCGAGAGCCAGGGCTTCGGCCGCTGCAAGGGGACCGTGGACCAGGACATCGGCATGAAGAACTTCATCCAGAACGGACCGCGCGTGCCCGCGGTCTTCCTGCACGAGTGAGGGAGGCGGCCATGGGACGGGATCCGGGCATCGTCATCGCCGAGGGCGGGAAGCGCCTTCCGCGAGCCGACATCCTCGCGAACAACAGGGAGCCGGGCCTCTACGCCCGCTTCTCCACCACCCAGCTCGGCGGCCTGGCCATCGCCGGGGCGCTGCGGGCCACCCGGGTGGCGCCGGAGCGCGTCGGCCACGTGGTCATGGGGATGGCCCAGCACAGCCACCGCGACTCCATCTACGCGGCCCAGGGGATGCGCTGGCGCGCCGGGCTCCCGGACGACGTCCCGTCCCTCACCGTGGCCCGGATCTGCGGCAGCGGCGCCGAGGCGCTGGCCGTGGCCTGCGAGCTCATCCTGGCGGGGCTGCGCCACGACGAGGCCCGTCCCTTCGTCGTCGCCGGCGGCGCGGAGAGCATGCAATACCCCTTCGCCGTCTACGGCCTGCGCGGGCGGAAGGTGGGCGGCGCCGTCCAGAAGTACGGGCCGGTGGACGCGAAGGGCCTGCCCCCCGGCACCCACCTCGCCGACACGCTGCTCATGAACCTCTACGACCCGAGCGCGCGGATGGCGATGGCCAACACCGCGGAGGAGCTGGCCCGCCGCTACCGGATCACCCGCGAGCAGGCCGACGCCTTCGGCCTGCGCTCGCACCGCAACGCCAGGCGGGCCCGCGACGCCGGCTGGTTCGAGGCCGAGGTCGAGCCGGTGGTGGTTCAGCGAGACGGCGCCGCCGCGGCGGTGACGGTTCGGCACGACACCCACATCCTCGAGGAGCCGAGCGCCGAGGCGATGGCGAAGCTCCCGGCGGCCTTCGAGCCCGGCGGCATCGTCACCGCCGGGAACGCCTCGGCGGTCGTGGACGGCGCCGCCGCCATGGTCGTCGGCAAGGAGGCCGACGTCGCCCGGGAGAAGCTCCGGCCGCTGGCGCGCGTCGCCGGCGTGGCCGTCGCCGGCTGCGCCCCCGAGATCATGGGCTGGGGGCCGGTGCCGGCGACGCGCAAGGCCCTGGAGCGAGCCGGCATCCAGGGAAAGGACCTCGACGTCGTCGAGCTCAACGAGGCCTTCGCCCCGCAGGCGCTGGCCTGCATCCGCGACTTCGAGGCCATGGGGATCGACCCGGAGAAGGTGAACCCCATGGGCAACGCCATCGCCCTGGGCCACCCGCTCGGCGCCACCGGCGCGAACCTCACGCTCACCTGCGCCTACGCGCTCCGCCGGACGGGAAAGCGCTGGGGCCTGGTGACGATGTGCATCGGCGGGGGACAGGGGATCTCGGTGGTGCTGGAGGCGGCGGCCTAGACGGCCCCTCCGGGCACGCGGCGCGCCCTGCCGCGCGAGATACATTCCGGGCGTCGTGAGCGAGATCGCCGCCCCAGGCAGCGCGCACAGCCTCGAGGACCGCTACGCGCTCGAGTCGGGGCGCCTCTACCTGACCGGCGTGCAGGCGCTGGTGCGCCTCCCCATGGACCAGGCGCGGCGCGACCGGGCCGCGGGGCTGCGGACCGGCACCTTCGTCACCGGCTACCCGGGCTCGCCGCTCGGCGGCTACGACCTGGCGCTCGCCGCCGCCGGGCCGGTCCGGGACGCGCTCGGCATCGTCCACCGGCCCGCCCAGAACGAGGAGATGGCGGCCACGGCGCTCATGGGCACGCAGATGCTCGAGCGCTACCCGCACAGCCGGTACGACGGGGTCGTCGGCTTCTGGTACGGCAAGGGGCCGGGCCTGGACCGCGCCGGCGACGCCGTGCGCCACGGCAACTACGCCGGCACGAGCACCCACGGCGCGGTGGTGGTCCTCTCCGGCGAGGACCACGAGGCGAAGAGCTCCACCATGCCCTTCGGCCAGGAGCACTACTTCGTCCACGCCGGGATGCCGGTGCTCCACCCCGCCTCGGTCTCCGAGTTCCTGGAGCTGGGCCTGCACGCGGTGGCGCTCTCGCGCTACGCCGGGCTGTGGGTGGCGATGAAGCTGGTGGGCCAGCTCTGCGACGGCGGCGAGACCGTGCGCGTCGACCCGGCGCACCCGGCCGTCGTCCTCCCCGACCTCCAGGTGGGCGGCCGCCTCTTCCGCAAGCGGCAGTACCACCGCTTCTTCCCCGGCGAGACGGTGGAGACCGAGCGGATCCTCCGCGCCGAGCGGCTCCCCGCGGCCGCGGCCTACGCCCGCGCCAACGGCCTCGACCGCGTCGCCGTCCGCGGGCCGCGCGACCGCCTGGGCATCGTCTCGGCGGGCAAGAGCTGGGCCGACCTCCGCCAGGCGCTCCGCGACCTCGGGCTCGACGACGCCGCGCTCCGGGACGCCGGGGTGCGGCTCGTGAAGCTCGGCCTCATCCACCCGGTGGACGCCGGGTTCGTCGCCGGCGCGCTGCGCGGCCTCCAGGAGGTCCTCGTCGTGGAGGAGAAGACGGGCTTCGTCGAGGAGCGCGTCAAGGAGGCCCTCTACCACCTCCCGGACCGGCCGCGCGTCCTGGGCAAGCGCGACGAGGAGGGGGCGCCGCTCTTCCCCGACTTCGGCGGGATGGACGCCGACCTCGTCGCCGGGAAGCTCGGGCCCCGCCTCCTGGCCCTGGCGCCGGACCACGCCCCTTCGGTCGAGCGGCGGCTGGCCGCCATCCGCGCCGCCCGGGAGCGCCCGGCGGCCGCGGTCCTGCGCCGCACGCCCACCTACTGCAGCGGCTGCCCGCACAACGTCTCGACGAAGGTGCTGCCCGGCCAGGTGGCCTGGAGCGCGCCGGGCTGCCACGTCTTCGCCACCCTCATCGAGCAGCCGGAGCGGCACGCCGACGCCACCTTCCAGCTCGGCGGCGAGGGGCTCGCCTGGATCGGGCTCGCCCCCTTCAGCGACCGGCGACACGTGATCCAGAACCAG
>DATBLK010000305.1:0-12471 GCA_036555405.1 Anaeromyxobacteraceae bacterium | reverse complement strand
GCTGCAGCGCCTGCTGGCGCGCATCGAGGCCCTGCCGCTCGCCACCCTCGCCGAGGTGGGCGGAGCGGCCCTCGGCGGAGGGCTGGAGCTGGCGCTGGCCTGCGACCTCCGCGTGGCCGCCGCCGAGGCGCGGGTCGGGCTCCCCGAGGTCGGCCTGGGCCTCGTCCCCGGCGCCGGCGGCACGCAGCGGCTCACGGCGCTGTGCGGGCCGGCGGTGGCCCGCCGCCTCATCCTGGGCGCCGAGGTCGTCGGCGGGGCGGAGGCGGCGGACCTGGGCCTGGTCCACTGGGCCGTTCCCCGCGCCGGGCTCGCCGCCTTCGCCGAGGGCGTCGCCGACCGGCTGGCGGCGCTGCCGCGGGCCGCGGTGGCGGAGGCGAAGTCCTGCATCGCCGCGCGAGCCGACCCGGCCCGGGACGGCTTCGAGGAGGAGCTGGCGGCCACGCGGCGGCTCCTGCTCCACGAGCCGGAGACCCGCAGCCGCGTGGAGGCGTTCCTGGCCGGACGGCGCTGAGCCGGCGGCCGCCCCGGAGGGCCCAATGCGATTCGACGGCAAGGTGGTGCTGGTCACCGGCGGGGCCTCGGGCATCGGGGCCGCCTCGGTCCAGGTCTTCGCCGGGCTCGGCGCCGACGTGCTGCTCGGCGACGTCGACGTGGAGAGGGGCGAGCGGGTGGCCGCCGCCGCCCGCGCCGGCGGCGGCAAGGCCGAGGTGGTGCGGCTCGACGTCACCGACGGGGCCTCCATCCGCGCCTGCCGCGACCGCGCCCTCCAGTCGCGGGGCCGGCTCGACGTCCTCGCCAGCGTCGCCGGCTGGGGCCACATCCAGCCCTTCGTGGAGAACGACGACGCCTTCATCGACAAGGTCATCGCCCTGAACCTGCGCGGCCCCATCGAGCTGGCGCGGGCCTTCCTCCCTTCGATGATCGAGCGGAGGAGCGGCCGGATCGTGAACGTCGCCAGCGACGCCGGCCGCGTCGGGAGCCTGGGCGAGAGCGTCTACTCGGCGGCCAAGGGCGGCGTCATCTCCTTCACCAAGGCGCTGGCCCGCGAGGGGGCGCGCCACGGCGTGCTCGTGAACTGCGTCTGCCCCGGCCCCACCGACACGCCCCTCCTCCGCTCCGAGCCCGAGAAGTTCCTCGACGCCTTCCTCAAGGCCATTCCGCTGCGCCGCTTCGGGAAGCCCGCCGAGGTCGCCGACGCCATCGCCTTCCTGGCGAGCGGGCGCGCCGACTACGTCACCGGCCAGGTGCTGTCGGTGAACGGCGGCCTGACGATGGTCGGCTGAGCCCGGCGGGAGCCGGCCGGGAGACCAGAAAGGGGAGGAAGGACCATGACCGCGCAGATCCCGATGAGGAGGCTCTCCCCCGACCAGTTCCGCCCCAGGCACTTCGCCTGGTCGGTGGAGGGCCGGGTCGCGACCATCACCCTCGACCGCCCGGAGAAGAAGAACCCCCTCACCTTCGAGTCCTACGCGGAGCTCCGCGACGTGCTCCGCGACCTCGCGTACTGCCCGGAGATCCGCGCCCTGGTCCTCTCCGGCGCCGGCGGGAACTTCTGCTCGGGCGGCGACGTCCACGAGATCATCGGGCCGCTGGTGGCGACCGAGATGCCCGGCCTGCTGGAGTTCACCCGGATGACCGGCGACGTCGTGAAGGCGCTGCGCGCCATCCCCCAGCCCGTGGTCGCCGCCATCGACGGCATCTGCGCCGGCGCCGGGACGATGCTCGCCTGCGGGGCCGACCTCCGCTACGGCACGGCGCGGAGCAAGGTCGCCTTCCTCTTCGTGCGCGTCGGGCTGGCCGGCGCCGACATGGGGGCCTGCTCGCTGCTGCCGCGCATCGTCGGGCTGGGGCGCGCCGCCGACCTCCTCTACACCGGCCGCGCCATGGGCGGCGAGGAGGCTGAGCGCATGGGCTTCTACAACGCCCTCGTCGACCCGGCCGAGCTCCTGGCCCGGGCGAAGGAGGCCGCGCGGAGCCTCGCCGAGGGTCCCACCTTCGCCCACGCCATGACGAAGAGGATGCTCCTCCAGGAATGGGCCATGGGGCTCGACGAGGCCATCGAGGCCGAGGCGCAGGCCCAGGCCATCTGCATGCAGACGGAGGACTTCGCCCGCGCCTACCGCGCCTTCGCGGGCAAGCAGGCCCCGAAGTTCGAGGGCGACTGATGGCGGATCGCTCGTTCCTGGGCTGGCCCTTCTTCGACCGCGACCACGGCGAGTGGGCGGCGGCGGTGGAGCGCTGGGCCGGCGCCGCCCTGCCCGGGATCCTTCCGGCGGGCGAGGTCCGCGGCGCGGCCCTCGACGAGACGGCGCGCCGGCTGGTGCGGAGCCTGGGAGCGGCGGGGCTCCTCGGCGCCTGCGTCCCGGGAAGCCACGGCGGCCGGCGCGAGCGGCTCGACGTCCGCAGCCTCTGCCTGGCCCGGGAGATCCTGGCCCGCCACGACGGGCTCGCCGACTTCGCCTTCGCCATGCAGGGGCTGGGGAGCGGCGCGGTCTCCCTCTTCGGGAGCCCGGAGCAGCAGGGGCGCTGGCTCCCGCCGGTGGGCCGCGGCGAGGCGGTGGCGGCCTTCGCGCTCTCCGAGGAGGAGGCCGGATCCGACGTGGGCGCGATGCGGACCCGGGCCGCCCGCGAGGGCGAGGGCTGGGTCCTCGACGGGGAGAAGACCTGGATCTCGAACGCCGGCCTCGCCGACTTCTACGTGGTCTTCGCCCGCGCCACCGAGGCCCCCGGCGCCAGGGGGCTCGGCGCCTTCGTCGTCGAGGCGGCGAACCCGGGGCTCCGCGTCACCCGGCGCATCGACGTCATCGCGCCCCATCCGCTGGGCACCCTGGCGCTGGAGCGCTGCCGCCTCGGCCCGGCGGCGATGCTGGGCTCGCCCGGCGACGGGTTCCGCATCGCGATGGCGGTGCTCGACGTCTTCCGCTCCACCGTCGGCGCGGCGGCGCTGGGCTTCGCCCGCCGGGCCCTCGACGAGGCGGCGGCGCGGGCGCTGCAGCGGAGGGCCTTCGGCCAGCCGCTGGCCGGGTTCCAGCTCGTCCAGGAGAAGCTCGCCGACATGGCGGTGGCCGTCGACGCCGCCGCCCTCCTCGTCTACCGCGCCGCCTGGGCCAAGGACACCGGGGGCGGGCGCGTCACCCGCGAGGCCTCGATGGCCAAGCTCTTCGCCACCGAGGCGGCCCAGGAGGTCGTGGACCAGGCGGTCCAGATCTTCGGCGGCCTCGGGGTGGTGAGCGGCGTCCCGGTGGAGCGGCTCTACCGGGAGGTCCGGGCGCTCCGCATCTACGAGGGCACGAGCGAGATCCAGAAGCTGGTCATCGCCGGGCAGGTCCTGGACGGGCGGCGGGCCGGGGGTTCCTCGTGAGCGCCCCGAGCCGCCTCTCCGACGATCTCCTCGTCCAGCGGCGCCGCGCCCAGATCGTCGCCGCGGCGGTCGAGCTCTTCGCCGGGCAGGGCTACCACCAGACCACGGTCCAGGACGTGGCGCGGCGGGCCGGGGTCAGCGCCGGGCTCATCTACCAGTACGTGGCGGACAAGGACGACCTCCTCCTCCAGGCGCTGGCGACCGTCCTCGACCTCTACCGCCAGGAGATCCCGCGGGCCCTGCGCGGGCTCGCGGACCCGCTGGAGCGCTGGCGCACCGCGGCCCGCGCCTACTGCGAGGTCGTGGACCGGCACCGCGAGTCCTGCGTCCTCGCCTACCGCTCGACGAAGTCGCTCCGCCGCGACCGGCGCCGGGTCATCAAGGAGGCCGAGATGGAGACCAACGCGCTCATCGCCGGGTGCGTGCGCGACTGCATCGAGGCCGGCCTCTTCCGGCCGGTGGACGTCGAGCTCGCCACCTACCAGGTGGTGATGCTGGCGCACGCCTGGGCCCTGAAGCACTGGCGGATGCGGGACCTGTGGACGCTCGACGAGTACCTGTCCCGCGGCCTCGACCTCTTCGCGCACGCGCTGCTCACGCCCCGGGGCTGGAGGCGCTGGCGCGCGCTCCCGGCGCCGGCGCCCGCCCCCCGCGCCGGGGCAACCCGCCCGGGGGCGCGCGGAAGGCGGCGCAGCGGGCCGGCGGCGGCGTCGTGAGCGCAGACGTGGGGTAGCATCGGCAAACGACTGGCAGCATCCGCTCGAGGACAGGAGGAACCAAACGTGAAATCCGTGCTCCGCGTTGCAGCGTGCCTGGCCCTGGCTGCGTCGACGGCCCGGGCCGAGGAGACCATCAAGGTCGGCGTCATCGCCCCCTTCACCGGCCCCTTCGCCGACTACGGCAAGGAGATCGAGGCCGGCATCAAGGCCTGGATGAAGCTGAACGGCGACCGCGTCGCCGGCAAGAGGGTCGAGGTCATCGTCCGGGACACCACCGGCCCGCTGCCCGACGTCGCCAAGAGGCTGGCCCAGGAGCTCGTGGTCCGGGAGAAGGTGCACTTCCTCGCCGGCTTCGGCCTCACGCCCGAGGCCATGGCGGTGGCGGACATCGCCACCCAGGCGAAGACGCCGATGATCATCATGAACGCGGCGACCTCGATCATCACCACGAAGTCGCCCTACATCGTGCGGGTCTCCATGACGCTGCCGCAGGGGACGGCGCCCATCGCCACCTGGGCGTGGAAGAACGGGATCAAGAAGGTCTTCACCCTGGTCTCCGACTACGCCCCCGGCATCGACTCCGAGACCCAGTTCAAGAAGACCTTCGGCGCGGCCGGCGGGCAGATCGTCGACTCCATCCGGGTGCCGCTGCGGAACCCCGAGTTCGCGCCCTTTCTGCAGCGCATCAAGGACGCCCGGCCCGACGCGGTCTTCATCTTCGTGCCGCCCGGCGAGGCGAACATCGGCTTCATGAAGGGCTTCGTGGAGCGAGGCCTCGACAAGGCGGGCATCAAGGTCATCGGCCCCGGCGACCTCACCGAGGACCACACCGTCGACGCCATGGGCGACTACGCCCTGGGCATCATCACCAGCTTCCACTACTCGGACGCCCACGAGTCGCCCGAGAACAAGGCCTTCCTGAAGGCCTTCTACGAGGTGGCGCCGGGCCTGGGCCGCCCCAACTTCATGGCGGTGGGCGGCTACGACGGCATGGCGGCCATCTACCACGCGGCCGCCAGGCTCGGCGGGAAGATCGACGGCGACAAGGCGGTCGAGGCGCTGAAGGGCTGGAAGCACATGAGCCCCCGCGGCCCCATCTACATCGACCCGGCGACGCGCGACGTCGTCCAGACCGAGTACTTCCGCAAGGTCGAGAAGCGCGACGGGAAGAACTACAACATCGAGTTCGACTCCATCCCCAACGTGAAGGACCCCGGGAAGCAGTAGCCGGGGCGGGGCGCCACCGGGCCCCCGCGCCAGGGACCGCGGCATGCTGAGGAACCTCACCGGCATCCTCTTCGACGGGATCGCCTACGGGAGCCTGCTCTTCCTCATCAGCAACGGCCTCTCGGTCACGATGGGCCTCATGAACTTCGTGAACCTGGCGCACGGCGCGTTCGCCATGGCGGGCGGCTACCTGTGCGTCGCGCTGATGCGCCGGGGCGTCCCCTTCCTCGTCACCCTCCCGCTCGTCTTCCTGGCGACGGCGCTCGCGGGGGTGGTGGCCGAGCGCACCCTCTACCGCCGGCTCTACCGCGCGCCGCACCTCGACCAGGTGCTGTTCTCCATCGGCCTCACCTTCATGGCCATCGCCGCGGCGACCTTCGTCTTCGGCCCCACCCAGCAGCCGGTGGACCTGCCGCCCTTCCTCCGCGGCCAGTTCCACGTCCTGGGGCTGGACCTGGGGCGCTACCGGCTCTTCCTGGTGGCCCTGGTGGTCCTCGTCACCGTGGACCTCGAGTTCCTGATCCGGCGGACCCGCTTCGGCGCCCAGATCCGCGCCTCGGTGGACAACGCCGCGGCCTCCGCCGGCCTCGGGATCGACGTGGACCTGGTCTGCGCCGCGACCTTCGCGCTGGGGACGGGCCTGGCCGGGCTGGGCGGCGCCCTGGGCATCGACCTCCTCGGGCTCGACCCCACCTTCGCGCTGAAGTACCTCGTCTACTTCCTGCTGGCGGTCGCGGTGGGCGGCGCCGGGAGCGTGAAGGGGACGGCGGCGGCGGCGCTGGTCCTGGGGGTCTGCGACGTGGCCGGCAAGTACTACGTGCCGGCCGCCGGCGCCTTCATCGTCTACGCGCTCATGGTGGTGCTCCTGGTGGCCTTCCCGCTCGGCTTCTACGGGAGGCGGGCGTGAGCGCCGAGGCGGCGGAGCCGCTCGCCGGCGCGGCGGCGGCCGAGCCGGCGGCGGCGCTGCCCCACGACCGCTGGCGCCCGCTGGAGGTCGCCTTCTGGCTCCTGCCGCTCCCCTGCTACTTCCTCTTCCCCGGCTACCTGGTCCTGGCGAGCCAGATCTTCATCACCGGCCTGTTCGCGGTCTCGCTCGACCTCATCCTCGGCTACGCCGGGATCGTCTCGCTCGGCCACTCGGCCTTCTTCGGCGTCGGGGCCTACACCGCCGGCCTGCTGGCGCGCCACGGCTGGGGGGAGCCCCTGAGCGGCCTCGCCGCCGCAGCCGCCGCCGCCGCCGCCGTCGGCTTCCTGGTCAGCTTCCTCGTCGTCCGGGGAGGGGACCTCGCGCGCCTGATGGTGACCCTGGGCATCGGCCAGCTCTTCTTCGAGGCGGCCAACAAGGCCTACGACGTCACCGGCGGCGTCGACGGCCTGAACGACGTGCGGATGTGGCGCATCCTGGGCCTGTTCGACTTCGACCTCCAGGGCCGGACCGCCTTCCTCTACAGCCTGGCGGTGCTCGTCGCCTGCTTCGCCCTGGTGCGCCGGGTGGTGGCGTCGCCCTTCGGCCTCTCGCTCCGCGCCATCCGCGACGGCGGGAAGCGGATGCCGGCGCTCGGCGCCCCGGTGCGCCGCCGCCTGGTGGCGGCCTTCACGCTCGGCGCCGCGATGGCCGGGGTCGCGGGCGCGCTCCTGGCCCAGACCACCCAGTTCGTCGGCATCGACGTGCTCGGGTTCAACCGCTCGGCCGAGCTCCTCATCGTGGTGGTGCTGGGCGGCGCCGGGCGGCTCTACGGCGCGCTCCTGGGGGCGGCGATCTTCATGCTGGCGCAGAGCTACCTCTCGGGGATCAACCCGGTCTACTGGCAGTTCTGGCTCGGGCTCCTGCTCGTCGTCATCGTGCTCTTCGCCCGCGGCGGGCTCCTGGGCGGCGCCCGGCGCGTCCTCGCCCTCTGGGCGTCGGCGCGGAGGGCCTCCCGGTGACCCCGGCGCTCCGCACCCGGGGGCTCACCAAGGCCTTCGGCGCCTTCGTCGCCAACGCCGACATCGACCTGGCGCTCCCGGTCGGCGCCCGCTACGCCCTCATCGGCCCGAACGGCGCCGGCAAGACCACCCTCGTGAACCTGCTCACCGGCGTCCTGCCGGTCACCGCCGGCGAGGTCTACATCGGCGAGGAGCGCGTCACCCACCTGCCGCAGCATCAGCGCGTGCGCCGGGGGGTGACGCGGACTTACCAGATCACGAATCTCTTCCCGACCCTCACCGTCCTCGAGTCGGTCGTGCTCGCCATCTGCGAGCGCGAGGGCGTGGCCGGCGCCTGGCGCTGCACGGTGGCGAGCCGGACCGGCGAGGCCCGGGAGGCGCGCGAGCTCCTCGCCGCCCTCCACCTCGCCGGCGACGCCGGCGTCGAGACCCGCCTCCTTCCCTACGGCAAGCAGCGGCTGGTGGAGATCGCCCTGGCCCTGGCGACGCGGCCGCGCATCCTGCTCCTCGACGAGCCGGCGGCCGGGATCCCCGCGGCCGAGAGCGCCGACGTCCTCCGGGTCATCGCCGGGCTGCCGCCCGACGTCACCGTCCTCTTCATCGAGCACGACATGGACCTCGTCTTCCGCTTCGCCGAGCGCATCATCGTGCTCCACGGCGGGCGCCTGCTCACCGAGGGGACGCCGGCCGAGATCGCCGCCGACCCGCGGGTGCGCGAGGTGTACCTGGGGGAGGCGGCGCATGTCTGAGCTGCTGCGCCTCGAGGGCGTCACCGCCGGCTACGGCGAGTCGGTGGTGCTGGAGGAGGTGTCGCTGTCGCTCGGCGAGGGCGACAGCCTGGCCCTCCTCGGCCGCAACGGCATGGGGAAGTCCACGCTGCTCCTCACGCTCATGGGGCTCACCCACCTCCACCGCGGCGAGGTCCGCTGGCGCGGCCGCGACCTCCGGGCGCTGGCCACCTTCCGCCGGGCGCGGGCCGGCATCGGCTGGGTGCCGCAGGAGCGGCTCATGTTCCCGTCGCTCACCGTGGAGGAGCACCTCGGCGCGGTGGCGCGCCCCGGTCCCTGGACGGTGGCCCGGGCCTACCAGCTCTTCCCCCGCCTCGCGGAGCGGCGCGGGAACATGGGGAACCAGCTCTCGGGCGGCGAGCAGCAGATGCTGGCCATCGCCCGGGCGCTCCTCGTGAACCCCAGGCTCCTCCTCCTCGACGAGCCGATGGAGGGGCTCGCGCCCATCATCGTGCAGGACCTGGTGCGGGTGGTCCGCGAGCTCATCGCCACCAGCGGCCTGGCGGTGATCCTGGTGGAGCAGCACGCCCGGCTCGCGCTCTCGATGACCCAGGCGGCGATGGTCCTCGACCGCGGCCGCGTCATCCACCGCGGCGCGAGCGCGGCGCTCCTCGAGGACCAGGCCACGCTCCACCGCTGCCTCGCCGTCCGGGCGGCGGACCTTCGACCGGGGGAAGCCCCGGCGGCGCCCTGAGAGGAGGCACCCCGCAGAGGTGTCAACGCCCGATGACCCCGATGTGACGGGCGAACGGGCTGCAGATCCGGCTATCGGGCCCATTGCCGAGCTCCCGGCCTCCGAGCGCCGGGACCTCGAGGAGGGCCCATGGCCGACGCTCCCGGCTACCGGCGCCACGCCCCGGGCGGGCAGCCGCCCTACATTCACCCGCCGTACGCGTCCTCGGCGAGGCGCGGGCCCACCCGGCCGCTCGTGCTCCTGCCGCACACCCTCTCGGAGCGGACCGGGCCCGTCTACCGCGGCGAGCTCGGCCCCCTCGACCACGACCTCACCCGCCAGCACCCCGGCGAGCCGCTGGGCGAGCGCATCGCGGTGGCCGGCAGGGTCCTCGACGAGGACGGGCGGGCGGTGCCCGGCGCCCTGGTCGAGCTCTGGCAGGCGAACGCCGCCGGCCGGTACCGCCACGAGAACGACGGCCACCCCGCGCCGCTGGATCCGAACTTCACGGGCTGCGGCCGGGCCCGCACCGACGCCCAGGGGTGGTACCATTTCCTGACCGTGAAGCCCGGCGCCTACCCCTGGAGGAACCACCCCAACGCCTGGCGGCCGGCGCACATCCACTTCTCGCTCTTCGGCCCGGCCTTCGCCACGCGGCTCGTCACCCAGATGTACTTCCCCGGCGACCCGCTGCTCCCCTTCGACCCCATCTACAACTCCACCGCCGACGAGCGGGCCAGGCGCCGCCTGGTCTCGGCCTTCGACTGGGAGCACACCACGCCGGAGCACTCGCTCGGCTACCGCTTCGACATCGTTCTGCGGGGCCGCGACCAGACGCCCATGGAGCCCGGGGGACGCTGACATGAAGCTCGAGCCCACCCCCTCGCAGACGGTCGGCCCCTTCTTCCACATCGGCCTCTCCTGGCTCGGGACCGCGGACCTGGCCGGACCCGGGGCGCGCGGCGAGCGCATCGCCGTCGCCGGCCGGGTCCTCGACGGCGACGGAAAGCCGGTGCCCGACGCCCTCCTCGAGGTCTGGCAGGCGAACGCCGACGGCCGCTACGCCCACCCCGAGGACGAGGGGCCAGGGCCGCTCGACCCGGCGCTGGCGGGCTTCGGCCGGGTGGCCGTGGACGCCGGCGGCGCCTTCCGCATCAGGACGGTCAAGCCGGGGCGCGTTCCCGGGCCCGGCGGGCGGCCGCAGGCCCCGCACCTCGAGGTCGCGGTGTTCATGCGCGGCCTGCTCCGCCACCTGGTGACCCGGGTCTACTTCCCGGGCGACCCGGCCAACGCCGAGGACCCGGTCCTCGAGCTGGTGGAGCCCTCCCGCCGGCCGACGCTCATCGCCCGGCCGAGCGGCGCCGGGGAGCTCGCCTGGGACGTCGTGCTCCAGGGCGAGGGCGAGACCGTGTTCTTCGACGTGTAGGCGGAGACCTTGAGCTGGGAGCAGCATTCCCCGGATGCCCTCTCCCCCGTTCCGGCGGGGGAGAGGGCGACTCGCCTTCCCCGCGGTCGCCCGGGGGTGAGGGGCGGATTCCGGCGATGAGCTCCGATCTCCTCTCGCCCCTCTTCACCACCGGTCGCATGGCCGAGGCCTTCTCCGACCGCGCCCGCCTCCAGGGGATGCTCGACTTCGAGGCCGCCCTGGCCCGGGCCGGGGCGCGCGCCGGGCTGTTCCCGGCCGCGGCGGCGGCCGCCATCGCGGCGCGCTGCCGCGCCGAGCTCTTCGACGCCGCCGAGCTGGGCCGGGCCGCGGCGCGGTCCGGGAACCCCGCCATCCCCCTGGTCGCCGCGCTCACCGCGCTCGTCGCCGGGGACGACCAGGGGGCGAGCCGGTGGGTCCACCTCGGCGCCGCCAGCCAGGACGCGATGGACACCGGGCTGGTGCTGCAGCTCCGCGCCGCCCTCGACGCCTTCGAGGACGGCCTGGAGCGGCTCTCCCGGGCGCTGGCGCATCTCGCCGGCGAGCACCGCTGGACGGTCCTCTCCGGGCGGACCTGGCTCCAGCCGGCCGAGCCCGTCACCCTGGGGCTCAAGGCCGCGGGCTGGCTCGACGCGGTGGAGCGCCACCGCCGGCGCCTGGGGGAGGTCCGGGGGCGCGCCCTGGCGCTCCAGCTCGGCGGCGCCGCGGGCACGCTCGCCGCGCTCGGGCCGGGGGCGCTCGAGGTGGCGCGGCTCACCGCCGAGGAGCTCGAGCTCGCGCTCCCCGACCTCCCCTGGCACGCGCACCGCGACCGGCCCGCCGAGGTGGCGACGGCGCTCGGCCTCCTCGCGGGCACGCTCGGGAAGATCGCCGCCGACGTCGCGCTCCTCGCCCAGGCCGAGGTCGGCGAGGCGCGCGAGCCGGCGGCGCCGGGGCGGGGCGGCTCCTCGTCCATGCCGCAGAAGCGGAACCCGGTGGGCTCGGCGGTGGCGGGGGCGGCGGCCGTGCGCGTGCCCGGGCTCGTCGCCACCATGCTCTCCGCCATGGTGCAGGAGCACGAGCGGGGGCCGGCGGGCTGGCTGGCGGAGTGGGAGACGCTGCCCGAGATCTGCCTCCTCGTCGGCGGGGCGCTGGACCACGTCGCCGCCGTCGCCGAGGGGCTGGAGGTCGACGCGCCGCGGATGGAGCGGAACCTCGCGGCGACGCAGGGGCTGGTGCACGCCGGCGCGGCCGCGGCGGCGCTGGCCCGGCACCTGGGGCGGGCGGAGGCCCACGCCCTCGTCGAGCAGGCCAGCCGCGCCGCGGCCCAGGAGGGCCGGCATCTCCGCGCCGTCCTCGCCGAGGACCGGCGCGTCCAGGCCTGCCTCGCCCCGGCCGACCTCGACCGGGTCTTCGATGCCCGGGCCGCCGCCGGGGTCGCCGGGGCGCTCGTCGACCGGGCGCTGGCGGCGCGCGCCGGATCGCGGAAGCGCTGAGGAGGCCATGCCCTTCGCCGACGCCGGCCCCGCCAGGCTCCACTACCGGATCGACGGCCCCGAGGGCGCGCCGCCCCTGCTGCTCTCCGGCTCGCTGGGGAGCGACCTCGCGGTGTGGGACCCGCAGATTCCGGCCCTGGCGGCCCGGCGCCGGGTGATCCGCTACGACGCGCGCGGGCACGGGAGCTCGCCGCCGGCGCCCGGGCCCTGCGACGTGGGGCGGCTGGCGGGCGACGCGCTCTGCCTGCTCGACGCCCTGGGCGTGCCGCGCGCGGACTTCTGCGGGCTCTCCATCGGGGGCCTGGTCGGCATGGTGCTGGGCGCCAACGCCCCGGCGCGCCTCGGCCGGCTCATCCTCTGCAACACCGGGGCGAAGATCGGCACCGCCGAGGGCTGGAACGCGCGCATCGACGCCGTGAGCCGCGGCGGCCTCGAGGCCGTCGCCGACGGGGTGCTGCGCCGCTGGCTCACGCCCGCCTTCGCCGCGGCGCGGCCGGAGGAGGTGGCGCGGCTGCGCGCCATGCTGCTCCGCACGTCGCCCCAGGGCTACGCCGCCTGCTGCGCCGCGGTGCGCGACGCCGACCTGCGCCCGGCCGTCTCCCGCATCCGGGCGCCGACGCTGGTGATCGCCGGTGCTCGCGACGAGGCGACTCCCCCCGCCAGCGGCCGCTTCCTGGCGGAGCAGATTCCGGGCGCCCGCTTCGTGGAGCTCGAGGCGGCCCACCTGTCGAACGTCGAGGCCGTCGCGGCGTTCACCGGCGCGGTCGTCGCCCACCTGACGGAGGGGTGACTGGCGCCCCGACGCCGCCCCGGGGCCGGGCCCCGGCCCTCGAGCGGGCCGACGACGGACCGCGAGCGCCGCCGGGCGGGCCTCGCGGT
>DATBLK010000287.1:0-4122 GCA_036555405.1 Anaeromyxobacteraceae bacterium | reverse complement strand
GGGCCTCGCTCTCACTCGAGCCCGGAAACCTCCACGCCCCGCGGGAACCGCACCTGCCAGCGGATCTCCACGGTCCGCTCCTGGCGCGGGCCGAGCTCGAGCTCGTGGACGCGCACGCCGGGGCGGTCGCGGTCCTCGGCGGCCGGGGTCGTCCCCTCGAGCACCTTCACCTCGATGGCCTCGTCGCGGGACGCCGGAACGAGGTCCAGGAGCTTCACCGCCACCTTCTGGCTCCACCGGTTCTTCACGGTGATGCGCGCCGCGTAGCGCCAGACCTCGTCCTTGGAGACCAGGCCGGCGGTCTCGTGCCGGCGCTCGAGGACGCGCCTTTCCACCTCGACGCGCGGGTCGGCGCCGAAGGAGAGGGTGAGCTCGCCGCCGGGCGGCGTGGCCGCCAGCGGGGCGCGCCCCATGAACTCGTCGCCCACCCAGACCCCGGCGCTGCCGGGGGGGAGGGGAACGCCGGTCTCGTTCACCACCTTGGCGGTGAGCCAGGCGGCCCGGTCGAGGCGCGGCGCGGCGATCCGGCCCACCTGCGCCGCGAGCGAGAACCGCGTGAGCGGGATGCGGCGCGCCTGGCCCGAGCCGTCCACCGTCTCCCGCCGCGGGGCGACGAAGGTCGCTGCGAGGAGCCCCTCCTCCACCGCGGCCCGCCCCTCCTCGATCGACTCGAGCTTCGCCTCGGTCTCCTCCTCCGCGGCCGCCACCGCATCGCGCGCCCGCGCCTGGGCGGGTGCGGCCTTCCGCCCCAGCGCGCCGGCCGTGGCCGGGGCCGGCGCGCGGACCGGCTCCGGGCGCCGGCGGGTGAGGTAGTGCGGCTCGAGCTTGGGGACGAGGAGGCCGCGGCGCGGCTCGGCGGTGGAGACGGCGAGCCGCACGCCGCTCCAGTCCTCGCCGCTGCGGTTCACGACCGACCCGATGAGCGCCAGCTCCACCTTCGAGGCGTCGGGCTGGAGGCGGGCGTCCCACGCCGGGCTCCACCAGGCCTGGGGCACCGTGTAGCTCAGGGCGAGCTCGACGGCCCCGGGGCGCTCGGCGTGGAGCTCCACCGCCACGGCCTTGGTGGTCTGGGTGCGCTTCGCCGAGAGCCGCCCGAGGTCGGCGCGCGCCGCCTCGAGCTTCCGCGCCAGGCTCCGGCGCGCCGCCTCGACGCGGCGCCCCTCGCCGCCGGCGGCGGCGAGCTCGGACGCGACGAAGCGGGACAGGTCGGCCCACTCCCTCGAGGACACCCCCCGCACCGCCAGGTTCCGGGCCCGCTCGTCGGCGTAGGTGGAGCGCAGGGACTCGACGAACCTGCGCCGGGCCTCGGCGACGCGGCCGCCGTCCTCCAGGGCGCGGTCCTCGTCCTGGAGCCGCTCGACCCGCTCCTCGGCCGCGCGCACCTCGGCGGCGGCCGCCTCGGCGCCCGTCACCCGCTCGACCGACACGCCGAAGAGTCGAGCCTGGGCCGTGCCCTTCCCCTCGACGCGCACGGTGTCGTCGAGGAGGCCGTCCGGGAGGCCGGCGAGGAGCACCCGCACGTCGCCGGCGGGGACCTCGAGCCGCGCCACCCGGGTCACCCGGGCGGAGCGCAGGGACACGGTCACGGCGTCGACGCGCGACGAGGCGGGGACGTCGGCGGCCGGGGCGAGGCGCGGGAGGGCGGCGGAGACTGCCAGGGCCAGTGCGGCGGCGGGGATGCGCATGGGATCCTCCATGCGCAGCCTAAACGGACCGCGCGCGGAAAGGATCTACTCCTCGTTCCCCGCGTCCTCGACCGAGCGCAGGTGCGCCTCCGAGAGCGGGACGAGCTGGCCCTGGCGGAACTGCTGGTAGAGCGCGAAGAGCTGCTCCTTGTGGGGGCGCACCTTCCCGATGGGGCAGGCCTCCCACTCCTTCACCGGCTCGTCGCAGTAGCCCTGGCGCCGCTCGCCGCACTTCGGCTGGATGGCGCTCCCGAGCTCCGGCGCCACCTTCACCACCTCGCGGCGCATGAGGGCCACCATGTGGCGGATCTCCCACTGGGCGCGCCAGCAGAGCCGGAGGTCGGCGATGTGGAGCAGCTCGGCGAAGTTCACCATCACCTGGAAGTTGGTGGGCGTGGCGTTGGGGAGGACGAAGCGCGCGTCCTCCGCCGGGATCCCCTTCTCCATCGCCAGCCGGTAGACCCGCGTCACCTCGCGCATGAGCTTCTCGTACTCCTCCGCCATCCCCGGGGTGCGCGACCAGGTCTTGGGCGTCACGTACTCGAGCCGGTCCTCGCGGTACTTCACGTAGCGCTGGCTCTGCTGCTCGAAGCTGATCCCGATGCGGTGTCGCACGAACTGGTGGGAGAGAGCGCGCGAGACGCCGCCGATGGCGAACCAGAAGACCACCTGCTCGAGCGGCGAGGCGTGCCCGGTCTTGAGCCGCTCCTGGATGAAGTCGCGGATCTTCTCCCTGCCGATGGTCCCGTCCTCGACCTCGCTCCAGACCTCGGCGGGCGTCTTGGGGCTGTAGCAGGTGCGGTAGGCCCCGTAGAGCTTGTTCAGGGGGTCGCGGGCGTAGTCGATGAGCTTGACCTCGAGCGGCATGGCGGGCTCCCGGGAGGGATCTAACACGCGACCCCGACCGCGACCCGTTCGCCCCGAGCCCCTCGGAGAGCCCCCCGGCAGGCTCGGGGTGGGCCGAGTCGAAGGGCCCTGCCCCATCGACGGCCATGCCCGGTCCCCCCTCCCCGTGCTACGACACCGCGCCATGACCGATCTCACCGCCAAGCTCGCCTCGGGCTCGAGGGTGGAGATGACCCAGCTCGTCATGCCCGGCGACGGCAACCTCCTCGGGACCGCCTTCGGCGGCCGCATCATGCAGTGGATCGACCTCGCGGCCGCCATGTCGGCCCAGCGCCACGCGCGGGCGCCGGTGGTCACCGCCTCGATCGACCGGCTCGACTTCCTCTCGCCGGTGAAGATCGGCCACCTGGCCATCGTCCGCGCCCTGGTGAACGCGGTCTTCGGGTCGTCCCTCGAGGTCGGGGCGGAGGTGTGGGCCGAGGACCCGCGCACCGGCGACCGCAAGAAGTGCTGCGACGCCTTCCTCACCTTCGTGTCGCTGGGCGCGGACGGGAAGCCCGCCAAGGCCCCGCTGCTCCTCACCGAGACCGAGGAGGAGGCACGCCGCGCCCGCGAGGCCGCCGAGCGGCGCGCCCTGCGCCTGGCCGCGCGCCGGAAGCAGAGCAGCTGAGCCCCGTGTCCGGAGAGATCCCATGCGCCGCCCTGCCCTCGCCGCCCTGCTCGCCGCCGCCTGTGCCACGCCGCCGCCGGTGGCGACGAGGCCCTCGCCGCCGCTCCTGGTCGCCGAGCCCCGCGCCGCCCCGCCCCCGGCCGTCCCCGGCATCGACCCGGCGTCCATCGACCCCGGGGTGAGCCCGTGCCAGGACTTCTTCGCCCACGCCTGCGGCGGGTGGATCGCCAGGAACGAGATCCCGGCCGACAAGTCTCGCTGGGGAACCTTCGACGCGCTGCGGGAGCAGAACTGGGAGCGGCTTCGCGCCATCCTGGAGGCCCAGGCCGCGGGCAGGGTCGATGCCGGGGACCGCTTCGGCGCCAGGGCCGGCGACTACTACGCCGCCTGCATGGACGAGGCGGCCATCGAGAAGCGCGGCCTCGCCGATCTCCGCGCCGAGTGGCGCAAGCTCGACGCGGTGAGGGACGCGAGGACGCTCGCCGCCGCCGCCGGGAGGCTCCAGGCCGAGGGCATCCCGGTCCTGTTCGGATTCGGCTCCACCCAGGACAGCAAGGACTCGACCCGGGTCATCGCCGGAATCGCCCAGGGCGGCCTCTCCCTTCCCGACCGCGACTACTACCTCGCGGACGACGCCCGGAGCGCCGGGATCCGCGAGGCCTACCTGGCCCACGTCGAGCGCATGCTCGCGCTCGCGGGCGAGAAGCCGCCGCGGGCGCGGGCGGCGGCGAAGGCCGTCTTCGACCTCGAGAGGTCCATGGCCGAGTCCCACTGGACCCGCGTCGAGCTGCGCGACCCGGTGCGAACCTACAACCCGCACGACCTCGCGGCGCTGGAGCGGCGCACGCCGCGCTTCCCGTGGAAAGGCTACCTGGCGGCGCTGGGCGCGCCGGCGGTCCGCTCCTTCGACGCCTCGACGCC
>DATBLK010000131.1:0-11475 GCA_036555405.1 Anaeromyxobacteraceae bacterium | reverse complement strand
GAGCGACCGACATCGAGGCGCTCATCGACGAGGTCGAGAAGCGGGTCGGCGCGACCTCGGTCGCCGCCGGCGCCGCGGGAGCGTGACCATGCGAAAGGCCTTCGACGCCAACGTGCCCAGGCTGCGCCCGCGCCTGCGCGGCGGCGCGCCCGCGGCCGGGGAGGCCGCTCGGCCCGCCCCCATCGCCGAGCCCGCGCTCCCGCTCGCCCCCCCGGCCCCCGCCGCCGACGGGGCGGAGCGGGGCGGAGCCGCGGCGCGGATCGCCGAGACCCTGGCCGCCCGGGTGGCGGCGGAGCCGGTGGAAGCCCACCCCGGCGTCGAGGGACGGCGCGAGCGGCTCGAGAAGATCAAGCGGAAGGTGGCCGATGCGGCCCGGGTGCGGCCTGCGCCCGAGGCGCCGCCCGACACCCCCTCGCGCGCCGCCGAGAGCGCGCTCGCCCTGGTCCGCGACCTCGAGGCGCAGCTCACGCGGGCGCGGGAGACCGAGGAGGCGCTCCGGGCGGACCTCGAGGCGGCCCGCGGCGACCTCGCCCGCGGCGCCGCCGAGGGCCGCGGCCAGGCGGAGCGGCTCGCCGCGGCGGAGCGCCGGGCGGAGGAGAAGCGGGTGGTGCTCGAGGAGCTGCTCGGCGAGATGGGGGCGCTCGAGGAGGAGCGCGACCGGGCGCTGGAGCGGGCGCAGGCGCTCTCGGCGCTCGACGAGGAGCGGCAGGGGCTCCTGGACGCCCTCGAGGCCCGCGCCGGCGAGGCCGAGAAGGCGCGCGACCTGGCGCGGGAGGAGGCGACGCGGCTCGCCGAGGACCTCGACGGGCGCGGCGCCGAGGCGGCGCGGCTCCGGTCGGCGCTGGCGGAGGTGACGCGCGAGCGCGACGAGCTGGCGCGCGAGGCGGCCCGCTTCCGCCGGGAGCGCGACGAGCTGTCCGAGGCGCGGGCGGCGCTGGAGCGGGTGCACCAGGCGCTGTCGACGGCGCGGTCGAGGATGGGCTGAGGGGGGAGCGCGAGCCGTGAAGGAGGCGAGCGATCCCGGGGCGAGGGGGCCTACCCCTCCACCCGCGACGGCAGGGGCGTGGCGGCCGGCCGGGCGAGCCGCGCCGCCTCCAGCGCCTCGTGGGCCGCCGACTTGTAGGCCTCGCCCAGCGTCGGGTAGTTGAAGACCGCCTCGATGAAGTAGCGGATCGATCCCCCGTGGGCCATGACGGCGTTCCCGAGGTGAACGAGCTCGGAGGCGTGGGGACCGATGCAGTGGACGCCGAGGAGCTGGCCGTCGAGGTCGGCGACGAGCTTCAGGAACCCCACCGCCTCGCCGATGAGGTTCGCCCGGGCGTTCTCCTCCAGCGGCGCCCGGCCCACGACGTAGGCCACGCCCCGCTTCGCCAGGCTCTGCTCGCTCTCCCCCGCCGAGGAGACCTCGGGGATGGTGTAGATGCCCACGGGCAGCATCGCGTTCACCCGCCGGCGCGAGACCCGGCCGCAGGCGTGCGTCATCGCCACCACCGCCTGGTCCTTGGACGTCGAGGCGAGGCCGGGGAAGCCGACGAGGTCGCCGGCCGCGTAGACGTGGGGCACCGCGGTCTGGAAGTGCTCGTTCACCTCCAGGAACCCCCGGTCGGTGGCGGCCAGGCCGGCGGCGGGGAGGTTCAGCGCCTCGACGTTTCCGATGCGCCCGGAGGCCACCAGCACCTTGTCGGCGACCAGCCGCTTCCCGTCGGTGAGGGTGACGAGCACGTCCTGGTCGCCCGCCTCGACCTTCACCGGGCGCACCTCCTTGTGGATGGCCATGCCGGCGCGGGCGAAGAGCTCCTCCATGGCGCCGGAGAGCTCGGCGTCGAGCCAGGGGAGGAGGCGCGGCTTCGAGTCGGTGAAGGAGACGTGAACGCCCAGCGCCTGGAAGATCGACGCGTACTCGCACCCGGCGACGCCGCCGCCCAGCACCGCCAGGGTGCGGGGCACGCGGTCGAGCATGAGGATCGAGTCGGAGTCGTAGACCCGGGCGTGGTCGAAGGTGAACTGCGGCGGGTGGTAGGGGCGGGTGCCGGTGGCCAGCAGGACCAGGTCGGCGCGGAGGTCCTGGGTCGAGCCGTCGGGGATGGCGACGCGCAGGGTATGTGGGTCGGCGAAGCTCGCCACGCCGCGGAACATCTCCACCCCGGCGCGGTTCAGGGCGCTGCGGATGCGGGAGTGCTCCCGGGCGGTGACCAGGCCGCGACGGCCCATGAGCTCGGGAATGGTGACCGCGCCCGAGACCCGGACCTCGAGGCCGTGGGCGTCGCGGCTCCGCGCCTGGAGGATGGCGAGCGCCGTCTCGCGCAGCGCCTTGGAGGGGATGGTCCCGGTGTTGGCGCAGGCGCCCCCCGGGACCGCCTCCTTCTCCACCAGCGCCACCCGGCGGCCCAGCGACGCGGCCTGCACGGCTCCGTTCTCTCCCGCGGGGCCCGACCCGACGACGACGACGTCGTAGCGCAGCATCGAGCCGCATTATGATGCGTCCCGGGAATCCCGACGACGTTTCCGGCCCGCCCCTCGTGATATCGCCCCCCCAGAACCCGGTGCTCGACGCCGTGGCCGCGAACCTCACCGTGGCCCTCGACGAGCGGAAGCAGGCGCTGCGCGCCGCAGGGAGGACGCTCCACGACTTCGGCGTCGGCGACCCGCTCGAGCCCACGCCCCCCTTCATCCGCGAGACGCTGCGGGCCGCGGTGCCCGAGGTCTCGCGCTACCCCTCGCCCGCCGGCGCGCCGGCGCTGCGCCGCGCCTGCGCCGGCTACCTGGAGCGCCGCTTCGGGGTGCGCGTCGACCCGGAAAGGCAGGTCCTCGCCGCCACCGGCGCCAAGGAGACCATCTTCCACCTGCCGCTCGCCTTCTGCGGCGGGCCGCGCCGCAAGGTGGTGGTGCCCGACCCCGGCTACCCGACCTACGAGGTGGGCGCGCGCTTCGCCGGCCTCGAGCCGCTGCGGGTGCCGCTCCGGCCCGAGAGCCGCTTCCTCCTCGAGCCCGACGCGGTGGGCGAGGCGGCGCTGCGCCAGACGCTCCTGTTCTGGGTGAACTACCCGCACAACCCCACCGGCGCCGTCGCCGACCGGGACTACCTGGCCCGCGTCGGCAGCGCCGCGCGGCGACACGGCTTCGTCGTCGTCTCCGACGAGTGCTACGCCGACCTCTGGTTCGACGCGCCGCCGCCCTCGATGCTCGAGGTCCAGGTCGAGAACGTCCTCGCCGTCCACTCCTGCTCCAAGCGCAGCGGCATGACCGGCTACCGCTCCGGCTTCCTGGCCGGCGACCCGGACCTCGTCGCCCGCGCGCGCCGGATGCGCTCGCACCCCGGCGTCGCCGGCCCGGACTTCGTCTCCGCCGCGGCCGCGGCCGCCTGGGCCGACGACGCCCACGCCGAGGCGCGCCGCCGGGTCCTGGAGGCGAAGCGGCGCCGCTTCCTCCGCTTCTTCGCGGAGCGGGGGCTCGCGGTCCACGGCTCCGCGGCCACCCTCTACCTCTGGGTGAAGGTCCCCGCCGGCGAGACCGCCGCCTCCCACGCCGCCCGCCTCCTGGAGGCGGGGATCGTGGTCGCGCCCGGCACGTCGTTCGGCCCCGCCGGGGAGGGGTACGTCCGGGTGGCGCTCGTCCCCACGCTCGAGGAGTGCGAGCGCGCCATCGAGGTCTGGTCGAGGGTGATCCCATGAACGTCGCCGATCTGGAGAAGCGCATCGTCGCCTCCTGGGAGGACCGCGCCAGGCTCCGCGACCCGGTGTACCGGGCCGCCGTCCTCCAGGTCGTCCACGCCCTCGACAAGGGCGAGGTCCGCGTCGCCGAGAAGGCCGCCGGCGAGTGGAGGGTGAACGCCTGGGTGATGCAGGCCGTGAACCTCTACTTCGCCGTCGCCGGCATCGAGGTCCACGAGTACGGGCCCTTCGAGGTCCGCGACAAGGTGCCGCTGAAGCGCGGCCTCGCCGCGGCGGGCGTGCGGGCCGTGCCCGGCGCGGTGATCCGGTACGGCGCCTTCGTGGCGCCGGGCGCGGTGGTCATGCCGGCCTTCGTGAACATCGGCGCCCACGTGGGCAAGGGGAGCATGGTGGACACCTGGGCCACCGTCGGCTCCTGCGCCCAGATCGGGGAGAACGTCCACCTGGCCGGCGGCGTCGGCATCGGCGGGGTCCTCGAGCCGCCCGGGGCGAGGCCCACCGTGGTCGAGGACGGCGCCTTCGTCGGCAGCCGCTGCATCGTCGTCGAGGGCGTGACGGTCGAGGAGGAGGCGGTGCTCGGGGCCAACGTGGTGCTCACCGCCTCGACTCCCATCATCGACGTCACCGGGCCGAGCGAGGTCGTGCACAAGGGCCGGGTGCCGGCGCGCTCGGTGGTCATTCCCGGAACGCGGGCCAAGAGCTTCCCCGCCGGCACCTACCAGGTCACCTGCGCCCTCGTCGTCGGCCGGCGCAGCGCCTCCACCGACCGCAAGGTGTCCCTGAACCAGGCGCTCCGGGAGTTCGAGGTCCAGGTCTGATGCCCGGCCTGGGCGACGCCCTCGCCGCCCGCGCCGAGGCGCTGTGCGCCGTCCCCTCGCCCGTCGGCGAGGAGCGGGCCCTCTGCGACCTCCTGGAGCGGGAGCTGGAGGGGCGGTGCCGCGGGGCGCTCCGGGTGAGGAACTCGCTCCTCGCCGAGGTGGACCGCCGCGACGCCGGCCGCCCCCTGGTGGCGCTCTGCGGCCACGTCGACACCGTTCCCGTCCACGACGCCGACCGGGGCCGCTTCCCGCGCCGCGAGGGCGGCCGCCTCTTCGCGCCCGGCGCCTCCGACATGAAGGGCGGCCTGGCGGTGGCGCTGGAGCTGGCGGAGCGCCTGCCGGCGGCGGAGCGCTTCTGCGACCTGGTGCTCGTCCTCTACGCCCGCGAGGAGGGCCCCTACCTCGAGAACGAGCTCGGCGCCCTCCTCGAGGCGGCGCCGGGCCTGGGCGGCGCCGCGCTCGCCGTCTGCCTCGAGCCCACCGACAACCGGCTGCAGCTCGGCTGCGTCGGGTCCATCCACGCCACCGTGACCTTCCGCGGCCGGGCGGCGCACTCGGCCCGGCCCTGGCAGGGCGACAACGCCGTCCACCGGGCCGGCGCGCTCCTCCAGGAGCTGGCGGCCCGGCCCCCGCGCGAGGCCCGCTCCGGCGGCCTCGTCTACCGCGAGGTGCTCTCGGCGACCCGCATCCAGGGGGGCCGGGCGCGGAACGTGGTCCCGGACGAGTGCACGCTCAACCTGAACCTCCGCTTCGGGCCGGACCGCTCCATGGAGGACGCGGCCCGCGAGCTCGAAGCCCTCGCCGAGCGCCACGGCGCCAGGGCGGCGCTCACCGACCTCTCGCCCGCCTGCCCCGCCTGGGCCGACCACCCGCTGGTGCGGCGGCTCGCCGAGCGGACCGGCGCCGCGGTGGGGCCGAAGCAGGCCTGGACCGACGTGGCCCGGCTCGCCCAGGCGGGCGTGCCGGCGGTGAACTACGGCCCGGGCGCGACCGCGCAGGCGCACCAGGAAGGCGAGTGGCTCGAGCTCGCGGCGCTCGAGACCTGTTACCGGGGGCTCGAGGCGTTCCTGCGCAAGTGAGCGGAAGGGGCCGGGCCGGCCAGGAGCCGGAGCACGGTTCACGGGAGCGGCCGCGGCTTCGGCCGCGGTCGTGGTCGCGGCGGCCATGTCGTAAGATCGGCCCGTGATCGCCTCGCTCCTCTTCCTCTGCCTCTCCGCTCCACCCTCCGCCGGCGCCCTCCCCGAGTCCCTCGATCGCCTCGTCCGCGAGAGCGCCCTCGCCGGGGCGCGCGTGGGCGTGGCGGTCCTCTCCCTCGACGGCGGCGGGGTGGTCTACGCGCGCGACGCCGACGCGCTCCTGAACCCCGCCTCCAACGTGAAGCTCTTCACGGCCGCGGCGGCGCTCCACCGGCTCGGCCCCGGCTACCGCTTCGAGACCGAGATCTGGACGACGGGCGAAGGGGCCGACGGGGCCGTCGGCGCCCTCCACGTCCGCGGCAAGGGCGACCCGACCTGGACCACCGAGCGGCTCTGGTCGCTCGCCGGCGAGATCGGCTTTCACGGCGTCCGGCTGGTGCGCGGCGACGTCGTCGTCGACGACCGGTGGTTCGACGCCGAGCCCGAGGCGCCGGGCTACGAGCAGGAGGAGGGAGACCACGCCTACCTCGCGCCCGCCGGGGCGGTCTCGCTCAACGGAAACGCGTTCGCCGTGCACCTCGGCCCCGGCCCGCGCCCCGGGGCCCGCGTCCGCGCCGAGGTCGAGCCGGCGAGCGACTTCCTCGAGCTGGTGAACCGCGCCGTCACCGCGAAGGTCGGCGCGCGCCGGCGGGTGGTGGTGCGCTCCGAGCCGGCAGGTCGGCGCCAGCGGGTGACGGTCGAGGGGCGCATTCCCTCCGGGAGCCGCGACCTCGCCGTCCACCGCAAGGTCGGCGACCCGGCCGCCTACTTCGGCCGGACGCTGCGGCGGTTCCTCGAGCTCCGGGGCGTGAAGGTCCGGGGCGGGGTGCGCAGGGGAGAGGTCCCGCCCGCGGCGCGCCTCCTCCACGTCGCCGAGTCGGAGACGCTCGCCGAGGTGGTGCGGCGGATGAACAAGGGCTCGAGCAACTTCGTCGCCGAGCAGCTCGTGAAGGTCCTGGGCGCCGAGGCGAAGGGGCCGCCGGGGAGCTTCGCCAAGGGCGTCGCCGCCGGCGAGGAGGCGCTCGCCGAGCTGGGCCTGCCGCGAGGCGCCTACCTGTGGCGCAACGGCTCCGGCCTGAACGACGCGAACCGCTTCAGCGCCATGCAGATCGCCCGCCTGCTGCGGGAGATGTGGCTCCGCTTCCCGCTCATGCCCGACTTCCTCTCCTCGCTGCCGGTCGCCGGGCGCGACGGGACCATCCGCTGGCGCATGGAGGGCTCGGCGGCCGACGGGCGCCTCCGGGCCAAGACCGGCACGCTGACGGCGGTGGGCGTCGCCGGCCTCTCGGGCTACGTCGAGGGCGCCCAGGGCGAGCGCCTGGCGTTCGCCGTCCTGGCGAACGACTGGGCCGGGCACGCCGGGCCGGTGGTCCGGGCGCTGGACCAGGCCGGGGCCCTGCTCGCCGGCGGGGCCGCGGCGGGGGCGCAGGCGGCCCCGGCCGCCCCGGCGGCCCCGGCCGTGGAGGAGGCCGCGGACGAGCGCGCCCGCGTCGCCACCTGGTACCGGCTCGGCCTCGCCGGCGACTCGCGAAACGCCCGCTTCCTGCGGCTCGAGGCCCGCGGCGAGCGCGAGCCCGCGCTGCGGATGGCCGCCGCGGAGGCAGCCTTCCTCGCCGCCCCGGACGTCGGGGCCGGGCGGCGACTGTTCCTCGACGCCGTGGCCGAAGGCGGGACGAGCCTCTCGCGCCTGCGCGCCCTGGCCGCGGACCTCGACCTCGAGGCGCCGGTGCTCGGCTCCCTGGCGGACATCGCCGGGGATGGCAACGGCGAGGCGCTGCTCCTCCTCCTCGAGCTCGGGCCGTCGGCCATGGCCGAGCCGGGCCTGGCCCGGGCCTGGGCCGGCGCGCTCGACGAGGTGGCGCGGGACGCGCCCGAGGAGACGGCGGCGGCCCTGCGCGGCGCGGCGCCCGCGGTGGCCGACGCGGCGCTGGCGGCGCTGGCCGGAGCCCTGGCCGCCGAGGGCGCCGAGCACCCCGTCGCCGCGGCGCTGCGGGCGGCCGCGGCCGATTCCGACGAGACCCGGGCCGGCCCCGCCCGCGAGCTCGGCCGCCGGCTCCTCGAGCGCGCCGCCGAGGCGCGCCGGGCGCGGGGAGAGCGGCCGGCGCCCGAGGTGCGGCCCGGCGGCTGATCGGAGTCCGCGCCCCGCCGCGGCCGGGGACCGCGGCCCTTCTCGCCGCGAGGGAGTCTTGTCAGACTGTCCTGCTAGCGTCGCGGTCCATCGCCCCGCATGAAGCCAGGCGACGATAGAGAAAGGGCTTCGCCATGGTGAACAAGGTCATCCTCGTCGGGAACCTCGGGAAGGACCCGGAGGTCCGCTACACGAGCGGCGGACAGGCGGTCGCAACGCTCCGCATCGCCACGTCGAGGAGCTGGACGGACAAGCAGTCGGGCCAGCGGCGCGAGGAGACGGAGTGGCACGACGTCGAGGTCTGGGGGAAGCAGGCCGAGCAGTGCGGCGAGTACCTCTCGAAGGGAAGGCAGGTCTACGTCGAGGGGCGGCTGAAGACCGACAAGTGGCAGGACAAGCAGACCGGCCAGGACCGTTACAAGGTGAAGGTCGTGGCCGACGCGGTTCGCTTCCTCGGCGGCCGCGGCACCGGCGCGGGCGCGCCGCGCCCCCAGGCCGAGGAGGGCCCCGGCGCTCCGCACGAGGAAGCGCCGGAGGCCGGCAGCGCGAGCCCCGCCAACGGCGCCGGTCCAGAGGACATCCCCTTCTAGGTCCCCTCGGCCGGCGCGGCGGTCGGGGGGCCGCGGACCGCGTGGTACCATCGCCGTCTTCGGCGCATGGCGGACCTCGACCCCGTTGCGAAGCTCTCGCAGATCCTGGCTGCGGACCCCCGCTCGCGGGTGTTCGTGGATCTCGCCCGCGCGCTGGTGGGCCGGGGAGAGCTCCAGAAGGCCATCGACGTGTGCTGGGGTGGGCTCGTGCACCACCCGGATTCGATCCAGGGCCGCGTCGTCCTCGGCGGCGCCCTCCTCCAGCAGGGCCGGCCCGAGGACGCGCTCGAGCCGCTGGAGCGCGCGGCCGAGCTCGCGCCCGCCGATGCACGCGTGCGGGAGCTGCTCGCGGAGGCTCGCCGCGAGGCGACGCCGGGGCAGGTGATGGCGCACGCGGCGCCGGCGCCGCCCGCGCCCGTCTTCCCTCCGCGCCCCGAGGACGTCGAGACCCTGGCGCGGGGAAAGCCGCCGCCGCCGCGGCTCGAGCGCGAGCCGGCGGCCGCCGGCCAGGCCTCGCCCCAGGAGCCCCCCGCCACGAGCCTCGCCGACATCGAGCACTTTCTCGCCGAGGCGACGGTGCGCGACCCGGATCGCGAGCAAACCGGCAGCGTTCCGCTGTCCCTGTCGCCGCCCGTCCCGGTGCTCGGCGAGCGGCGCCTCCCGCCGCCGGGAAAGCCCGGGGAGCCGCCTCCCGCCTCGCCGCCGGCCCGGGAGCCGCCGGTTCGCTCGCCCCAGCCGCCGCCGCGGTACCAGGAGCCGCCCGCTCGCCCGCCCCCCGCGCCGCGCGCCGCCCCGCCCGAGGCGCCGCCGCTTCCCGGGCGCGGGCCGGCCGCGAAGGCGCCGCCGCCCGAGGCGCCGACGCCGGAGCCGAAGCGGAAGCGCGGAGCCCCGGAGGAGAAGACCGGGTCGACGGCGCTGCACCACCTTCCCGACGACCCCGAGGCCGCGGCGCGCATCGCCGCGAAGTACGAGGCCGAGCTCCGGGACAAGATGCTGAAGGGGGAGAAGGGCGAGGTGCGGCGCGGCCCCGCCATCGCCACGGTGGTCGCGGTGCTGCTCGTCCTCGCCAGCCTCGCGACCTACGCCGTCGTGAGGCACCTCCGGCGCGCCGACGAGGCCCGGAGCGCGGTGGCGGCGGCGCGCGCCGGCCTGGCGCGCGACACCCTGGGGTCGCTCCGCGAGGCGGCCCGGGCCCTCGAGGAGGCCCGGCGGCTCGACCCGAGCCTCCCCGACGCCGCATCGCTCCTGGCGCAGGTGGACGCGCTCCTCTGGGCCGACTTCGCCGACGAGAAGGCCCTGGACCGCGCCCGCGAGCTCGCGAAGGCCGCCGACGCCGGCGAGGGGGCGATCGCCGCCCGCTACCTCACCGCGGCGGACCCGGCGCAGCGCGAGGAGGCGGCGGCGGCGCTGGTCCGGGCCGCGCCCAGCGGCGGCCCCCTGGTCCGGCTGCTGGCGGGGGACATCCTGCGCGGGCGCGGCGACCGGGACGCCGCGCGGCAGAACCTGGAGGCGGCGGCGCGGGCCACCCCGCCCATGCTGCGGGCCCTCGTCGAGCTCGGCGACATGGCGCGGGCGGCCGGCGAGCCCGAGCAGGCCCTGCGGCTCTACCGCACCGCGCTCCAGGGCCACGCCACCCATCCGCGCGCCGCGCTGGGCGCGGCCGAGGCCCGGCTGGCGCTGGGGAAGGGGCTCGAGGAGGGGCTCCGCGACGTCGAGGCGATGGATGCGGACCCGCAGAGCGCGCCGCCGGGGCCGGAACGGCTGCGGGCCGAGCTGGTCCACGCGCGCCTCCTCTTCGTGCTCGGGCGCCAGGGCGAGGCGGTGGAGGACCTCAGGAAGGCCGCCGGCCGCTTCCCCGGGCGGGCCGAGGTGCCGGCGGCCATGGCCGAGGTGAACATGGCCCGGGGCGAGTACGACGCCGCGGTGGGCGACGCCGAGCGGGCGGCGCGCCTCGCGCCCGCGGACGCGGCGATGGCCGAGCTCCTGGCGCGCGCCCGGCTGGGCCGGGGCCGGTTCCGCGAGCTCCTCCGGGACACCGAGGGGACCTCGTCGCGGGCGCTGCGGCTGCTCCGGGCCCAGGCGCGCGCCGAGCTGGGCGAATGGGCGCTGGCGCGCGCCGAGCTCGAGCAGACGCGGCGCGACGGCAGGATGTCGGCCGAGGCCGCCGCCTGGGCGGCGCTGTGCGAGGCCGCGGCCGGCCGGCGGACCCAGGCCGGCGCCATCCTCCAGGCCCTGGTGGGCGCCGGGGCCCAGCAGCCGGCGGCGCGCCTCGCCCAGGCGCGGCTGTTCCTGAACGACGGCCGGCGGGCCGAGGCGGAGCGCGAGCTTCGCGCCGCCGCGGCGCTGGACGGGGCGCCCCCCCTCGTCGGCGTGGAGCTCTCCAACCTGCTGCGGGCGAAGGGCCGGGCCGGGGAGGCCGGGGACGTCGCGGCCGCCGCCGTGAGGCGAAACCCGTTCCACGCAGCGACCCGGCTGGCGCTGGCGCGGGCCCGGCTCGACCTGGGCAGCGCGGCGGACGCCGCCGAGGAGGCGGACCGCGTGCTCGAGGATCGGCCCCGCGACCCGGAGGCCTTGCGCCTGGTGGCGGCGGCGCGCCTCCAGACGGGGCAGGTGGCGACGGCCCGCGCCGCTGCGTCGCGCCTCGTCGGCGTGGCGCCCGACGACGCGGGCGCCTGGCTCCTCGAGGGGCGGGCCGCGGCGGCGCAGGGAGACGTGAAGGGGGCGCGGCGCTCGCTGGCGCGCGCCCTGCACCTCGCCGGCTCCGGCCCCCGCGCCGAGGAGGCGCGCAGGGCGCTGGCGAAGCTCCCGAGGTAGGGCGCGTCAGCCGGCGCGGTCGCTCGGCGCCGGACCGGGCAGCACCTCGAGCCGAGGTCGCGACGAGACCTCCGCGCCGAGCAGCTCGCGCGCGGCGTCGACAGCCTCGTGCGTTCCCGCGAGCACGAGGACGTCGCCCGGGGCGAGGACCTCGCCGGCGCTCGGGACCATCACCGATCCGCCCGGACGCGAGATGACGAGGACGGTGGCGCCCGTCCTGCCGCGCACGCCCAGCGCCGAGAGGCTCTGGCCCACGGCCGGGCTGCCCTTGCGGAGGCG
>DATBLK010000245.1:0-6167 GCA_036555405.1 Anaeromyxobacteraceae bacterium | reverse complement strand
GGGTGGAGCCGTCGATTCCCACGAGGCGGGGACTCGCGCTCCGAGGGTTGCGGCGGCCCCGCGCGGCGAGTGAAGTCCGGCGCGGTCCGGGCGGCGCGGAGCGGGTGCGGCTCGGGTCTTCACCCGAGCGCCGGCGGTCCGGGTGACGCGCGGCCTGGGGACGCGCGGCCGCAGGGCGCAGGGTCGACCCCGCCCCGGACGTACCGGCCGGGCTGTCACCCCCCGGCGATGGCCTCAGAGCACGGCCCTCGAGGTCTGGCGTCCGGCGAAGAACAAGGACCACTGCCAGTAGCCGGCGCCCGCCGCCTCGTTGAAGCCGGCTCGAGATCCGACGCCGATCTCCAGATCGGGCGCCCGGAACCAGACGACGAGCTCCGAGACCGCCGATCCTCCTCGCGGCAGGAAGTCGTCGAGCATCGAGGCACCCAGGAGCCGCCCGTTGACCCGCATGCGCTCGCTGGCCACCCAGTCGAGCTCCGCCCGGGCCGTCGCCCTGTTCTGGATGCTCCGGGAGTAGGGCTCGACGGTGGGGGCGAAGGCGACCCCGATGCTGGCGCTGAGGTCGGGCCGTCCGACGGGAGTTCCGATCCCCGCCTCCAGCTCCGGCGCCACGCGCCCCGGGAACAGGGGGAGAGGGATCTCTCCGACCAGGCTGCTGCGGACGGTCACCGCGGCACCGACGCCCGCGTAACCGGCGACGCCGGGCGCGATCCTGCGATCCCAGCGAACGCCGAGGTCCAGGATGTCGCCCGTGCCGAAGTAGATGACCGCGGTCCGGCGGTATCCTGTCCGGACGGTGAGGCTGTCGCGCTCCGATACCCCGGTGGAGAGGGTGGCCTCGACCCGCTCGCTCTCCTGCTCGGGGATGAACTGCCGCGCCTCCTCCGTCATGCCCCCGGAGTGGGCGTAGCCGGCTGCTGCGCCCAGCGTGACGCTGCTCGAGGCCCGGTACGTCGAGCCGGCGTAGAGGGACTGGGCTTGCTGGCGGGCGGTGCCCAGCGACGGCGCGGTCTGGAGCGGCGTCTCGGTGCCGGGGGTGGTCGACGCCGGGAGCTGGGCGGTGGGGGTCGTCTCCAGCACTCCCTGCGACATGGTGCCGGAGAGGTCGAGGCGCAGCCGGTCGTCGGGTCGCCAGGTGCCGGACGCCGAGCCCGTCCCGTAATGCGCGGCGTACGAGCCGCCCGGAACCGCCAGGAACAGGATTCGCGACGAGAAGCCGAGGCGGATGTCGAACCTCCGATCGTCTTCGATGGCGAGCGACGCCGATGGATCGATCTCGTAGGGGACCGGCTCCTTGAGGGCGGGGTTGGACGCCCCCCCGCTGAGGCCCTTCACCTCGCTTCGGACCGCGACTTCCAGGGATCCCATGGCTGCCAGGGCGGCGGCCAGGAGCTGGGCCCCCGCGGTCGGCATGATCACTCCACCACGATGGTGTCGCCGTTCTGCAGCAGGAAGGTCGCCGCCCTCTCCTCGAGCTTCGAGAGCGCCTCGTACCGGAAGCGGATCCGCACCGGCGAGGGCTCGTTGCGCACCACGAAGATCCGGTCCCGGGCGGCGAAGGCCGTGAGGCCGCCCGCCGCCGCGATCCCCTGGAGGACCGTTCCGCTGGCGTCCATGGCGTAGCGCCCCGGCCTCGCGACCTGGCCCACCACGTAGACCTCGAAGGGCCTCGCCTCCTCCAGCGAGACGGACACGATCGGATTCACGACGAAGTCCTTGAGCCGGCTGGCCACGGAGTCGGCCAGGGCGGTCGTCGTGAGACCGGCGGCCTGGACGTCGTTGAGGAAGGGCAGGGAGATCTTTCCGTCGGCCCGCACCCGCGGGCGGCCGCTCATGCCCTCCTGGTTGTACACGCGGATGGCGAGGAGGTCGCCGGGCGTGATCACGTACTCCCGGACGGTGCTCCGGTTGCTCGCGGGGTAGTCGTCGACCCAGACGAAGTTGCCCATGGTCGCCGAGCAGGCCCACAGCCCCGCCGCGGCCAGAGCCGCGCAGCGCAGGGTCGGTCTCCCGGACATCTCAGCCTCCTTGGCGGGGCGCGCACCGGCACCGCCCACGGTGGACGGCAGCCTGGCACACGGACCTCGAGTGCTCATTACCATGTCCAGGGTAGCGAGGCGCTGGTCCCGCGGTCCCTGCCCCGGGGTGACGGAGCGTCACCGCCCCAGGGCCGCGAGCAGGTGGTCGTGCACCAGGCCGTTCGAGGCCAGACAGCGGCCGCTGGCGATGGATGGGCGCCCCTCGAGGTCGGTGAACCGCCCGCCGGCCTCCTCCACCAGGACCGCGATGGCCGCCAGGTCCCAGGCCTGCACGCCGGCCTCGACCCAGGCCTCGGCCCGCCCCGCCAGGACCATCGCCGCGCCCGCCAGGTCGCCGTAGCAGCGGGTGCTGGCGCAGCTCGTGGCGATGCGCCGCACCGGCTCGAGGAGCGGCGGCACCAGGAGCGCGCGGGCCTCGCCGAGCGAGAGCGTGGCCTCGGCCCAGTCCGCGATTCCGGAGACGCGCAGCCGGAGTGGCCCGGCGCCGCCCGCGGCCAGCCACGCGCCCAGCCCGCGCGCCGCCCAGTAGACCTCGCCGAGCGCAGGCAGGCCCATGGCGCCGGCGACGATCCGCCCGTCCTCCTCCAGGGCCACGAGCGGTCCCCAGAAGCTCCCGCCGCGGGTGAAGCCGCGCGTCCCGTCGATGGGGTCGACGATCCAGCGCGGGCCGGCCTTCTCGCCTCGCGCGCCGCCCTCCTCGCCGAGGAAGCCGTGGGCCGGGAACGTCCCGCGGACGACCGCCTCCGCGGCCGCCTCGGCCTCGCGGTCGGCGGCGGTGACGGGGGTGCGGTCGGGCTTGACCTCGACGCGGAGGCCGGTGCGGAAGTGGCGGAGGGCCGCCGCGCCGGCCGCCTCGGCGGCGCTGCGGGCGACGTCCATGGCGGTGCGCGGATCGACCGGCATGCACTTCTATACCGCGGATCCCCGTGATCCACCCCTCACCCGCGAGTGAAGACATGGCCGCCGAGTCGCCTCTCCCCGGCTGGTACCGGGGCGAGGTCACGCGCAGGGGCCCCGACGGCGACCCCGACCGTGACGGCGACCCCGACCCCTACCTCAGGTGGAAGTCGATGGCCGCGAGGTGACCGGCGAGCCGCTCGCCGCGCCACGAGTCGGCGAGGCGCACCCGGCCGGCGTCCGGCTCCAGGGCCCCCTGCTGTGCGAACCACTCGAAGGCGTTCTCCAGCGTCGGCCGCGAGAGCGCCTCCGAATACAGGATGCGCCCCGCGAGCCAGGCGGCGCGGCCCCGCTCCATCGACAGCCGGACCAGCGCCTTCCGCTCGAGAGCCTCGCCGCCCCCCAGGGCGGCCCCCAGCACCTCCGCCGCCACCCGGTAGCTCTCGACATGGGGGCGGAGCATGTCGGCGAGGAACTCGAGCGTGGCGGGCTCGGGCCCCACCGACGCCGTCCCGCCGTCCACCGCCGCCGCCCCGAGGCGCTCGAGCAGCGCCAGCTGCTCGGAGAAGACCTCGCCGGCCCGGGCCCCGGACCGGTAGGCGAACTCCAGCTTGAAGAGCCGGGAGAGGAAGCCGGTGCGCTCCCGGAGCTCGGGGACGGGCACGCGCCCGGCCGCGCGGAGCGCGGAGGCCGCCAGCGCGGTGGCCACGAAGCGCCCCAGGACGGCGTTCCGGTGGAAGTCGAGGAGCGGACGCCGCTCCTCCGCGACGAGGTAGAGGGTCTCCCCCGCCGCCTCCTCCACCCGCACCAGCCCCTCGTCGGCGAACCGGGCCAGCGCCCCGGCGAGAACGCCGGGGCGGCGCGGGTCGCTGGGGGCCCCGTCCAGGCCGCGGCCGAAGCGGGCGCGGTCGCCGGCGGCGAGGGTGCGCAGGAGCTCGACGCGCCGCGCCACCTCGCCGGCGGAGATGCCGCGGCGCGGGTGGGAGAGGACGGCGGCGGCGAGGAGCCCGACCGGGGTCACGGTCGCGGCCCGGGAGATGCCCCAGGCGACCCGGTTCGCCAGGGCCTGGACGAGCTCGCGCTTCCGCGCGGCGGCGTCGCCCTCGCCGGGGCGGGGGCGCGGCGCCTCGTCGGGCGCGGGGAGGACCTCGTCCGGCTCCAGGGCGGCGGCGCCGTCGCCGAGCCGCCGCGCCGCCAGCTCGCGCAGCGAGACCGGCTCCTCGAACTGGACGTAGAGCCGCCCGTAGCGGCGCGTCAGCACCGAGCGGGCCTTCCACAGGCCGCGCAGGCTCTCCTTGCTCTTCTCTCCGCCGGCGAGCTCCTGGGCGTGGCTCCGCGCCTCCATGAGCTCCTCGTAGTCGATGGCCACCGGCACGAAGAGGACGTCGGGGGCGGCGCCGTCGAGCCAGGCGTCGACCTCCATGGAGAAGAGGCCGGTCCTGGGGAACAGGAGCTTGCCGGTCCGGCTCCGCCCGCCCTCGGGGAAGAACTCCTGCGGGAAGCGGTCGGCGAGGAGCCGCTTCACGTAGGCCCGCAGCACCGCGGTGTAGACGCGGTCCCCGCGCACCGAGCGGCGGATGAAGAAGGCGCCGCCCATGCGCGCGATCCGGCCGAAGGGCCAGAACGCGAGGTTCACGCCGGCCGCGATGTGGGGCGGCGTGAGCCCGCTCTCGTAGAACAGCCAGGAGAGGCACAGGTAGTCGACGTGGCTCTTGTGGCTGGGGCAGAGGACCAGCGGCGCCTCGGCCGCGGCCCGCTTCACCCGGGCCAGGCCCTTCGCGTCCACCTCCACCGAGTCGTAGGTCCGCCGGAAGAACCAGGAGAAGAGGGGCCGGACGAGCTCGATGAAGGCGGGGCTGTAGCGGCTCGCGATCTCGTCGAGGCAGCGGCGCGCCTCCCGGGCCAGGGCGGCGGCGGGCGCGGGCCGCGCCGCCGCCTCGGCCTCGAGCGCCCGGCGCAGGCCGCGGTCGCGCAGCACCTGGCCGCGGATGCGCTCGGCGGTTTTCACCGGCGGCCCGACGGCGGCCCGGAACTCGCGCGCCAGGTGGTGGTGGAGGGCGCCGCGCAGCTTGCGGCCCAGGGTCGCCGGGTCCTCGTCCGGGCGGTCGGCGATCAGCGCCGCGAGGTCGGTGGCCCGCCCCAGGCGCAGGAAGGCGCGCTTGCGATTCCGGAGGTAGGCGACGGCGTTGGCGAAGGGGTTGGGGGCGTCCGGCGCGCCGAAGAGGGTGTCGGCCAGCGCCGGCTTCAGCTTCGGCGGCCGGCGGCTCCAGACGAGGAGCGCCGGGACGAGGAGCATGGGCCGGTCGACCCGGCGCTGCAGGGCCGCCAGGAGCGGGAAGGCGTCCGGTCCGCGCGCCCGGGCGAGGAACACCACCGCGGAGCGGCCGCGCCGCAGCGCCTCCTCCAGCGCCCGGGCGGAGCTGCGGACCCGCGCCAGCCAGGGGACGAGGCCGCGGAGCCCCAGGGCCACCCGCACCGGCGGCAGGCCGAGGCGGCGCGCCAGCCAGGCGAGGAAGAGGAAGTTCAGCACCCCGGCCGAGCGCACGACGAAGACCAGGCTGCCGCGCGCCGCCAGGGAGGAGAGGTCGCCGGCCGCCTCGGGGGGGATGCGGACCGCCGAGAACCAGCGGTCGAGCGGGCTCCGCCGGGCGCTCCGCGGGAGGTGGCGGGGTCTCGCGCCCGGATCGCTCACCGTCAGCCGCGCTTCTTCACGCGCCCCTCGCGGTCGAGGAAGTAGGGCTCGACGAGGAGCGGCTCCACCGAGGGCCGGTTCCCCTTCACGTCGGCGCCGAGGTCGTGGAGGGCCTGGAGCACCTCGCCGCGCACCCGGGCGTTGTCGCGGTCGCGCAGCAGGAGCTGGACCAGCGCCTCCCGGCCCGCGGCGCCCGCGCCCAGCCGGGCCAGCGCGCGGGCCGCGGCGATGCGGACGTCGTCGCTGAAGTCCTCGAGGAGCGGGAGGATGGCCCGCTCCTCCGGGGTCTGGTCGGCCCCCTCGCCGCCGCCCTGCGGAGCGGGCCCGCCCCCTGTCCCGCCCGGGGGAGGGGGCGGGGAGGGCGCGGCTCCGGCGCTGGCCCCGGGCCGGGCGTGGTGCTCGGCCAGCCAGGAGAGCAGCACCAGCTTCTTCTCCGGGTCGCGCGAGTACTCCTTCCCCGCCTTCTCGACCAGGGCCAGGGCGGTGGACTTCACCTCGGCGGCCGGCCGGAGCTGGGCCAGCACCCGCAGCCCCCAGGA
>DATBLK010000232.1:0-13042 GCA_036555405.1 Anaeromyxobacteraceae bacterium | reverse complement strand
AGGAGCTGGCCCGCCGCGCCCGCGTCGGGCGGATCCTCACCAGCGCCGACCTCATGGACGGGGCGCTCAACATCCGCCTGGGCGCCGCCCACCTCGGCGACGTCCTGCGGCGCTTCGGCGGCTCGGCGCCGCTGGCGGTGGCCGCCTACAACGCCGGCGACCGGGCGGTGCGCGGCTGGCTGCGGGAGCGCGGCGGCCTCCCGCTCGACGAGTTCGTGGAGGAGATCCCGGTCCAGGAGACGCGCGGCTACGTGAAGCGCGTGCTGCGGTCGTACGCTGCGTACCGCCTGCTCTACGGCGGCCCGGGCGAGGTCCCGGTGGCGCTGGGCCAGCGACTCCCGGCGCCGCGCTGAGGCCGCTCGCACCGAGCAGCGGGTGCATTCCGGTCGGTCCGCTGGTATGTATGTCCGCCGGTCATGCTCGACGGCGGCGTCCTGGTCCTCAACCGCGTCTACCAGCCGGTGCACGTCACCTCGGTGCGCCGCGCCTTCTCCCTCCTCTACCAGGGCGCGGCCAAGGCCGTGGACGAGGAGTTCCAGCTCTTCGACTTCGAGAGCTGGAGCGCGCTGGCGGCGGCCGCGCACCACGACGCGGTGTGCACGGTGGGGCGTCGCATCCGCGTGCCGCGGGTCATCGTGCTGCTGGTCTACGAGCGGCTGCCCAAGGCCCGGGTGAGGTTCTCCCGGTTCAACATCTACGCGCGCGACGAGAACACCTGCCAGTACTGCGGGCGGCGCTTCGCGCGCGGCGACCTGAACCTCGACCACGTCGTGCCCCGCTCCCGGGGCGGCTCCACGACCTGGGAGAACGTCGTCTGCTCCTGCGTCGGCTGCAACCTGCGCAAGGGCGGGCGGACCCCCGTCGAGGCGGGAATGCACCTCCTCCGCCCCCCGGGGCGGCCGCGCTGGACGCCGATGTTCCGCTCCGCGGCGCGCCGGGCCCTGCACCGCGAGTGGAGGCCGTTCCTGTCGCTGGTCGACGCAGCCTACTGGAATACCGAGCTTCTGGACTGATGCCCCCGGTTGGGTGATGATCGGCGCCGGTGGCCGATGCGCCCACGCTGAAGCTCGTCACCCCGTCGCCGGCGTCGCCGCCGCGGCGCAGGACGCCTCTCCCGCGGAAGCCCACGCGGGCGCGGCGCGTCGTCTCGGTCGGGGGAGGGAAGGGCGGCATCGGCAAGAGCCTGGTGGCCGCGAACCTCGGCATCGAGCTCGCCCGCGCCGGCCGGCGCGTGGTCCTGGTGGACGCCGACCTGGGCGGGGCCAACCTGCATACCTGTCTGGGCATGGAGCAGCCCCGGAAGTCGCTCTCCGACTTCGTCGAGAAGCGCATCGCCCGGATCGAGGACGTGGTCGTGCCCACCCAGGTGCCCAACCTTGGGCTCATCGCGGGCGCGCTCGATCACCTCGACGCGGCCAACCCGAAGTACGCCCAGAAGATGCGGCTCCTGCGGCACCTCCT
This sequence comes from Anaeromyxobacteraceae bacterium, assembly GCA_036555405.1. GTDB lineage: Bacteria > Myxococcota > Myxococcia > Myxococcales > Anaeromyxobacteraceae > DATBLK01. The sequence continues at coordinate 11,581 of DATBLK010000232.1, read as the reverse complement.
GGCGCTCGACGTCGACTACGCCATCCTCGACCTCGGCGCCGGGACGCACCTCAACGTTCTCGATTTCTTCCTGGTTTCGGACCACGGGGTGCTCGTCCTCGTGCCCGAGCCCACCGCCATCGAGAACGTCTACCGCTTCGTCAAGGCGGCCTTCTGGAGGCGGGTGCGGAACGTCGTGGCCGTCTACGGTTTCGAGGAGCCTCTTCGGTCGGTGATGGGCGACGGCACGTTCAGGAGCCCCATTCAGGTTCTGCGCGGGCTCTCCGAGGTGCACCCGGAGGCGGCCCGGACGCTGGAGCGCGAGGTCCAGGCCTTCCGTCCCCGGCTGGTGGTGAACCAGGCGCGCACGCCGCAGGACGCCGAGCTGGGTCACGCGGTGGTGGGGGCCTGGAAGAAGTACTTCGGTCTGGGCATGGACTATCTCGGTCACATCGAGTACGACGATTCCATGTGGCGCACGGTGAGAGCGCGCCGGCCGCTCCTGCTGGAGCGGCCGGATTCTCCTGCCGCACAGAGCTTTGCCCGGATCGCCGCGCGCCTCGTGGAGCTCGACGGGGGAGAACTCGAGGACGGGCGGTGAAACCGCTTTCCGAGCAGACGCTGTACGAGATCCTCGAGGTCCCCGACGACGCGCCCGCCAGCGAGATCGAGAAGGCCTACCAGCGCGTGCGCGCGCTCTACGGACCCGGCGCCCTGGCGACCTACACGCTGATGGCGCCGGACGAGATGGCGCTCCTCGGCCGACGCATCGAGGAGGCGCGGAGCGTCCTCCTCGACCCCGGGGCGCGTGCCGGCTACGACGCCCGCCTGGGGAGCGGCACGCCGCAGCCGCAGGCGGGGCGCACCGACGACAGCACGCCTTCGGTGCAGGCCACGCCGGTGACGGCCTTCGTCGCCCCCGAGGCGCCCCAGCCCGCCGCCCCGCAGGCGCTGCTCGCGCGCCCGGCGGCGACGCCGGTCCCGCTCCGCTCGCGGCCGGCAGCCAACGGGGCGGCGCTTCCGCCGCCGGCCCCGGCTCCCACTCCGCTCCCGGCCACGCCCCCCTTCGCCGCCGTCGCCGCGACCGCGGTCCCGGCCCCGCCCGCGGCGGCCGCGGAGCGGCCCGGCGCCGAGGTCCCGGCGGCCCGGCCGCCCGACCGCCAGGTCTTCGTGCCCGAGGGGGGGCGCTGGACCGGCGAGATGCTGCGGCGCGCGCGCGAGGGACGGGGCCTGACCGTGGCCCAGCTCGCCGAGCGCACCAAGATCACCCGCCACCACATCGAGAACGTCGAGGCGGAGCGCCTGGCGCAGCTTCCCGCGCCCGTCTACCTCCGCGGCATCGTGATGTCGGTGGCTCGCGAGCTCCGGCTGGACGGGCAGAAGGTTGCCCGCTCCTACCTCGAGCACGTGGCTGCGGCGCTGGGCCAGTCGCGCTGACGGCCGCGCGCCGCTCGGGCGGCCTTTGTTTGACCGACCCCATGGCGTGGAATAGCATCGGCGCCCGATGCCGGCGCTGATCGAGACCCCCGAGGCGGCGATGCGCCTGGCCCGGGCCATCTGCTCCGACGTCTCGCTCTACAACGAGGCGAAGATCGTCCAGGGGATCGAGCAGGACACCTTCTTCGACCTCATGCGGGACGAGCTCGAGGAGGGCCGGGAGCTCTACCGCTCCCGGGTCGCCCCGGACCTGTACGCGCGCACGAACTTCTACGACCGCGCCATCGTCGACGTGATCCTGCGCCCCAAGGCGCACGTGAAGTCCCGGATCTGGTGAGCCGCCCAAGCGGGCCGCGCTCCGGGGCCGGCTCCTCTGGCATCATGCCGCCCATGCCCAAGATCACCTGTCTCCCGAACGGCCCATACCTGGTCGAGGACGTCGCCGAGATCGCCGACGGCGCCGGAAAGCAGTTCGACACCGGCGGCCGGGCCAAGGTCGCCCTCTGCCGCTGCGGCAACTCGAAGAACAAGCCCTTCTGCGACGGCACCCACAAGGCGGGGTTCAAGGCCGACGACACGGCCCCGCGGAAGTAGCGGGGACCGCCATCGGCTCGGTGCGACAGCTCGTCGCCGGGCCGGAGCTCGCCGGCGTCCGCCTCGACGTGGCGCTGGCGCAGCTCGCTCCGGACCTGTCGCGGGCGCGGGCCCGCCGGCTCATCGACGAGGGCAGGGTGACCGTGACCGGCGGCCGGGCCCGGGCGTCGGCGCGGCTGCACGGCGGCGAGAGGCTCGTGGTCGACGTGCCCGATCCGGAGCCGACCGGCGCCGTGGCGCAGGACATCCCGCTCCGCGTGCTCCACGAGGACGCAGACCTCCTGGTCCTCGACAAGGCGGCGGGCATGGTGGTGCACCCGGCGCGCGGCGCGCCGCACTCCACGGTGGTGAACGCGCTGGTCCACCGGCTCGGCGGCGGACCGGGCGGGGCGCGCATCGGGCTCGTCCACCGCCTCGACCGCGGGACGAGCGGCTGCCTGGTGGTGGCGAAGACGGAGGGATGCTTCGCGGCCCTGCAGCGAGCCTTCCGGGAGCGGTCGGTGGAGAAGACCTACCTGGCGCTGTGCCACGGGCGCCTCCCTTCCGAGGGACGGCTCGACACCCCCTACGGCCGCCACCCGCGGGACCGCACCCGCTTCACCTCCCGGGGCGCCCACCCCCGGCGCGCCGCCACCGCCTGGCGCGTCCGGGAGCGCTTCGGCGACCTGGCAACCGCCGCCGAGGTGCAGCTCCTCACCGGGCGAACGCACCAGATCCGCGTCCACCTCTCGGAGGCCGGTCACCCCCTGCTCGGGGACGCGACCTACGGGGGCACCCGGCGCGAGGCGCGCCTGCCTCCGGAGCACCCCGTGCGCCGGGCGGCCGCGGCGCTGGGCCGGCAGGCCCTCCACGCATGGCGCGTCGCCTTCGACCACCCCCGGAGCGGCCGGCGGATGGAGCTGGAGGCGCCGGTGCCGGCCGACCTCGAGGCGGCGCTGGCGGCGCTGCGGGCGGGGTAGAGTCCGCGGCCCCGGGCCATCACTCGTAGCCGCGCGCCTGCAGGCGGAAGAGGTGGGCGTAGCGGCCCTCGTGGGCCAGGAGCTCGTCGTGGCTCCCCAGCTCCTCGAGCCGTCCCCCGCGGAGGACGGCGATGCGGTCGGCGATGCGCACCGTGGAGAAGCGGTGGGAGATGACGATGGCGGACCGGTCCGCGGAGAGCTCGCGGAAGCGCTCGAAGAGCTCGTGCTCCGACTCGGCGTCGATGGCGGCGGTGGGCTCGTCGAGGACCAGGACCTCGGCCTCCTCGCGCATGAAGGCGCGCGCCACGGCCAGCTTCTGCCACTGGCCCGCCGAGATCTCGTGCCCGGCCTCGAACCAGCCGCCGAGGACGGTGTCGAGCCCCCGCGGCAGGGCCCGGACCAGCGGGCCCGCGCCGGCCCGCTCCACGGCGCGCTCCACCCGGGCGCGGTCGCCGGCGAGGGCCGGCTCGCCCAGGCCCACGTTCTCGGCCGCGGAGAACTGGTAGCGGACGAAGTCCTGGAAGACCGCCCCGAAGCGGCGCCGGAGGTCGTCGACGTCCATGTCCCGCAGGTCGACGCCGCCGTAGAGGATGGCGCCCTCGGTCGGGTCGTAGAGGCGGAGGAGGAGCTTCACCAGCGTGCTCTTGCCGGCGCCGTTCTCGCCCACCAGGCCGAGCTTCTCCCCGGGCTGGATGACGAGGTCCACGCCGCGCAGGGCCCATTCCGGTCGCCCGGGGTAGCGGAAGGAGACCCCGCGAAGCTCGATGCGGCCCGGCCGCCCGCGCGGGGGCGAGCGCGCGGGAAGGCGCCGCGGCACCTCGCCGCCGGTGGGGATGGCGAGGAAGGCGAAGAGGTTGGAGAGGTAGAGGGCGTCCTCGACCAGGGTGGCCGCGGCGCCGAGGATGCTCTGCACCGCCGCCTGGCCCTGCCGGAACACGGCCAGGTAGAGCGCGAGGTCGCCGAGGGTGATCTCGGCCCGGGCGGCGCGCACGGCCACGTGGGCGTAGAGGCCGTAGAAGGCGGCCAGCGAGAGAAGCCCGAAGAGCACGCCGGCCGCCATCCGGCGGGCCGCGAGGCGGCGGTCCTCGGCCTCGAAGCGGGCGAAGAGGTCGCGGTAGCGCGAGAGGACGGTGGGGCCGAGCCCGAAGAGCTTCACCTCCTTCACGTGGCTGTCCCGCGTCAGGATCCACTCGAGGTAGTTCAGCCGCCGGCCTTCCGGCGCGCGCCAGGTGTTGAGCCGGAAGCCCTCGACCGCCAGGCGCGCCTCGGCGACGAAGGCCGGGACCGAGGCGGCGACCAGCACCACCACGCCCACCGGGGAGATGCGGACGAGGAGCGCCGCCAGCGCCGCCAGGGTGACGAGGTTCTGGACGCCCGAGAAGCACTGCAGCACCAGCGAGAGCGGCCGGGCCGAGGCCTCGCGCCGGGCGTTCTGCATCTTGTCGTAGGTGTCGGCGTCCTCGAAGTGGCGGAGCTCGAGCTCCAGCGCCTTCTGGAGGATGCTCTCGTTCACGAGGTTCCCGAGCCGCGCCCGGAGGGTCTCGCGGACGAAGCCGGAGAGCCGGCCGGCCGCGGTCGTGGCCGCCATCAGGGCGGCCTCGAGCGCCACCAGGGCGGCGGCGCGCGCCGGGGGCGCCTCGCCCCGGGCCGCGGCCACCACCGCGTCGACGATGAGCTTCCCCACCCAGGCGATCCCGGCGGGCAGCACCGCGGCCACGGCGGTGAGAAGCACGAGCAAGGCGGCGGCGCGCGGGTCGGCGCGCCACACCATGCGCCAGACCTCGGGGGCGTGGCGCAGGGCGGAGCCCAGGCCGCGGAGCCGCTCGCGGAGCGGCGCCGGGGCTCTCGGAGGCGCGTGGTGGCTCGACAAGCGGACCCCTCCCATAGGCGCCGACGGTGCGGCGCGCCGAGCCCTTTCATTCGGCGGCGCCCATCGGTAAGAATGCAGCGCGATGATGATGCCGGAGCCGCGGAGCGACGCAACCGCCTCGACGAAGCCCGCGGACTGGTCGGTCGAGAAGTCCTCGCAGCACTACAACATCGCCGGCTGGGGGGCGGGCTACTTCTCCATCAACGCCGCGGGCCACGTCGTGGTCCAGCCGCAGGGCCCCTCCGGCCCCACCATCGACATCATGGACGTCGTCGAGGACGTCCGGGAGCGCAGCCTCGGCTTCCCCTGCGTGGTGCGCTTCCAGGACGTGCTGCGCGACCGGGTGAAGGTGATCAACGAGGCCTTCGCCCGCGCCGTGGCCGAGATGGGATACGGCGGCCGCTACTACGGCGTCTACCCCATCAAGGTGAACCAGATGCGCGAGGTGGTCGAGGAGATCCTCGACGCCGGGGCGCCCTACAACTTCGGCCTGGAGGCCGGCTCCAAGGGCGAGCTCCTGGTGGTCCTGGGCCACAACACCGACCCCGAGGCGCTCACCGTCTGCAACGGGTACAAGGACGAGGAGTTCATGCGGCTAGCGCTCCTGGGCCGCAAGCTCGGCCGCAAGGTCATCGTGGTGGTGGAGAAGCTCTCCGAGCTGCCGCACCTCCTGCGCGTCGCCGAGGAGATGGGCGTCGAGCCGATGATCGGGCTTCGCTCCAAGCTCTCCACCCGCGGCGCCGGGAAATGGGAGGGCTCCTCGGGCGACTTCGCGAAGTTCGGCCTCACCGTCCCGGAGCTCATCCACGCGGTGCGCCTCCTCAAGGACGCCGGCAAGGAGCACTGCGCCCGGCTCCTCCACTTCCACGTCGGCTCCCAGCTCACCGACATCCGGGTGGTCAAGGACGCGGTGAACGAGGCGGCGCGCGTCTACGCCAAGCTCCGCAAGATGGGGCTGGCCATCGAGTACTTCGACGTCGGCGGCGGGCTCGGCGTCGACTACGTGGGAACGCGCTCCACCGGCCACTCCGCCTCGACGAACTACACCACCGAGGAGTACTGCGCCGACGTCGTCTACAGCGTCCAGCGCATCTGCGCCAACGAGCAGGTGCCCGAGCCGCACATCGTCAGCGAGTCGGGGCGCGCCGTCACCGCCCACCACGCCTGCGTCATCATCCCGGTCTTCGGCCACATCGAGGTCGGGAGCGCCGAGGAGATCGCCGCCGCCTCCCAGCCGCGGGAGAGCGAGGCCCGGGTGGTGCGGGAGATGCGCGAGATCGTGGCCGGCATCACGCCCCGCAACCGGGCCGAGGCCTACCACGACGCGGTGGCCAAGAAGGAGGAGGCCCTCCAGATGTTCAAGCTGGGCATCCTGGGCCTGGAGGAGCGGGCCGCGGTCGAGAGCCTCTTCTGGAAGCTGTGCCGCGGCCTGGTGGAGATGAACCGCGGCAAGAAGCGCCTGCCGCGCGACACCCGCGACCTCGGGGACAAGATCGCGGTTCAGTACATGGCCAACTTCTCCCTCTTCCAGAGCGCCCCGGACCACTGGGCCTTCGACCAGCTCTTCCCCATCGTCCCGCTGCACCGCATGGACGAGCCGCCGACGCGGGACTGCACCATCGTCGACATCACCTGCGACTCCGACGGGAAGATCGACCGCTTCATCGAGGGAGAGGCCGGAGTCGACGAGACCCTGGCGCTCCACCCGCTGCGGCCGGGGGAGCCCTACTACCTCGGGATGTTCCTCACCGGCGCCTACCAGGACATCATGGGCGACCTCCACAACCTCTTCGGGCGCGTCAACGAGGTCCACGTCTTCGTCGACGACGACGACCCCGAGGACTTCTACCTGGAGGAGATCATCCCCGGGGACACCATCGAGCAGGTCCTGAAGCAGCTGCTCTACGAGCCCTCGGACCTCGCCCGGCGCGTGAAGGCGGCCCTGGAGGCCAGGGTCAAGGAGGGGAGCATCCGGCCCAAGGAGGGCGTCCTGCTGGCCGACTTCTACGAGCAGGTGATGAAGGGCTACACCTATCTGCGCGGCATGTAGCGGAGGAGCCCATGGCCGGGACCTGGAAGAAGATCGAGATCGTCGGAACCTCCAGCGAGAGCTTCGCCGACGCGGTGCGGAGCGCGGTGAAGGACGCGGCCCGGACGGTCCGCAAGATGGGCTGGTTCGAGGTGGTGGAGCAGCGCGGGGCCGTCAAGGACGGCAAGGTCCTGGAGTTCCAGGTCACGGTCCGCATCGGGTTCAAGATCGAGGGTTGACCGGCAGGACCTCGTCGAGGAGCTCGCGGACCCGCGACGCGAGCTGGTCGGGGGTGAACGGCTTCGGCAGGAAGGCGGCGCCTTCCGCGAGGCCGCCGGCGGTGTAGCCGGAGGTGAAGAGGACCCGCAGCCCGGGCCGGTCCGCCGCCAGCCGCTCGGCGAGGTCGCGGCCCCCGAGCTCCGGCATCACCACGTCGGTCACCAGCAGGTGGATGGGCCCGGCGTGGGCCGCCGCGGCCCGCAGCGCCTGGGCCCCGTCGGACGCCTGGAGGACGACGTACCCGCGGCCGGAGAGGACCCGGGCGGCGATGGCGCGGACCTGGGGCTCGTCCTCGGCCAGGAGGATGGTCTCGTTCCCCCCCGCGGCCGGCTCCCTGGCGTCGGCGACGGCGGGGGCAGGCGCCCCGTGGTGGCGCGGGAACCAGACCGCGAAGCGGGCCCCGGCGCCCGGCGCGCTGCGGACCCGGACGTGGCCGCCCGCCTGCTGCACGATGCCGTGCACGGTGGCGAGGCCCAGGCCGGTGCCCTGGCCGGGCTCCTTGGTCGTGAAGAACGGCTCGAAGATCCGGCCGAGCGTGGCCTCGTCCATGCCGTGGCCGGTGTCCTCGACGACCAGGCGCACCCAGTCGCCGGCCGGGACGTCGATCTCGTCGGCGGCGCGCAGGCCGTTCCCGAGCGAGGCGTTTCCGGTCTCCACCAGCAGCATTCCTCCGCTGCCCATGGCGTCGCGCGCGTTCACCACCAGGTTCACCAGGAGCTGCTCCAGCTGCGTCGGGTCCACCCGCACCGGCCAGAGCCCGGGCCCGAGCCGGACGCGCCGGCCGATGTGCTCGCCGATGAGGCGCCCGACCATCCGGTCCATCGAGGCCACGACCTCGTTGAGGTCGAGCACCCGGGGGGCCACCACCTGGCGCCGGGCGAAGGTGAGGAGCTGGCGGGTGAGCCGCGTCGCCCGCTCCGCCGCCAGCGAGGCGTCCTGGAGCTCGGCGCGCCCCGGGTGGTCGGGCGGGAGCGAGCCCTCGAGCATCTGGAGGTTCGCGAGCACGGCGGTGAGGAGGTTGTTGAAGTCGTGCGCCACCCCGCCGGCGAGCCGGCCGATGGTCTCCAGGCGCTGCGACTGCTGCAGGCGGGACTCGAGCGTCCGCCGCTCCGAGACGTCGCGCACGGCCAGGACCACGGCCCGGTCCCCGGGCTCGAGCTCCCGGAGCTGGCCCACCACCTCCACCGGGGCGTAGCTGCCGTCGCCGCGCCGCAGGCGCAGCTCCATGAGGTGCGAGACCTCGGGGCGCTCCAGGACCTGGCGCAGCATCGCGGCCGCGGCCTCGCGGTCCTCGGGGTGGACCAGCTCGAGCACCCTCGACCCCAGGAGCGACCCCGGCGCCTGCCCCAGGACCCGGGGCGCCGAGGGGCTGGCGAAGCGGAGGGTCCCCTGGAGGTCGACGACCGCGATGACGTCGAGCGCGTTCTCGAAGAGGGAGCGCAGCCGCGCCTCGCTGCGCCGGAGCTGCGCCGCCGCCCCCTCGGCCCGGGTCCACTCCTCGCCGATGGCGGCGACCATCATGGCCACCGCCATGAGCGCGTCGGCGGCGTGCGTCCCGAAGGCCGAGAGCCGGAGCGCCAGCGCCTCGGTGAGCCAGCCGCCGGCGGCGGCCCGGAGGTTCAGGTACACGTCCCACAGGTCGCTGAGGCCCCCGGCCAGGGTGGCGGCGGCGAGCAGGCGCCGGGGCGCGGCGTGCGAGTGGCGCCGGGAGGCGACCCAGGCCACCACGGCGAGCGCCAGGTAGAGAGGGACGCCGACGACGTAGGCGTGGAACGGCGCACCCACCCAGGCGGGCGCGTGGTGGCTGGTGGCGAGCACGTGCGCCACGGTCGACGCTGCGGTGAAGGCGGTGGCGCCGGCCGCGAGCGCGCTCCGGACCCGCCGCGCCGGCAGGGGGCGGCCCAGGTAGGCGAGGACCCCGAACGCCAGGGACAGGCGGGCCGCCAGGCCGCACAGCATCGTCAGGGCGTCGAGGGCCACCGCCACCGGGTCGTTGGGCGGCACGGCCCCGGCCCGGGCCTCGAGGAAGGCGATGCAGGGCCAGATGACCGAGTAGAGGCCCCAGTAGGCGGCCCAGTAGACGAGGTACCGCTGCCGGTAGGTGCGCCAGGCGAAGCCCAGCGCCACGAAGAGCATCGACGAGAAGGCCGCCGACGCCAGGTAGCTGTCGATCTGGGGGACCGGGATCTCCACCGACGGTCTCTAGGCTATCGCGCCGCGTCCGGCGCGCGCCAGAGCGGCCGCGCCGGGTGGGGTGCGTCCCGGGATCACGCGCTACGGCTCGGCGCGGAGCACCGCACCCGAGGAGGCGTTGGTGACCATGGCCGCGTAGCGCCGGAGCCAGCTCGAGGCGACGCGCTTCCGGAGCGGGCGGAAGTCGGCCCGCCGCCGGGCCAGCTCGGCCTCGGGGACGTCGAGGGAGAGCTGTCGGCCCTCGACGTCGATGGTGATGGGGTCCCCGTCGCGCACCAGGCCGATCTCGCCGCCCTCGGCCGCCTCCGGGGAGACGTGGCCGACGCAGGCCCCGCGGGTGGCGCCGGAGAACCGGCCGTCGGTGATCAGCCCCACCCGATCGCCGAGCCCCATCCCCATGATCATGCTCGTGGGGCCGAGCATCTCCTGCATGCCCGGTCCGCCCCTGGGTCCCTCGTAGCGGATCACGACCACGTGTCCGGCGCGAACCTTGCCGGCCTTGATCCCGGCGACGGCATCGTCCTGCGAGTCGAAGCAGATCGCCACCCCGCCGAACCGCTTCATCGAGGGCAGGATGCCGGCGGTCTTCACCACCGATCCCTGCCGCGCCAGGTTGCCGAAGAGCACCGCCAGGCCTCCGGCCGGCGAGTAGGGGTCCTCGAGCGAGCGGATGACGGCGCGGTCCTTCACCGCCGCGCCGGCGATGCGGTCGCCGATGGTCTCCCCGGTGACGGTGCGGGCCGCGACGCGCAGCACGTCGCCGCGGCGGGCCACCTCGTTCATCACCGCCGAGACCCCTCCGGCGCGGTGCACGTCCTCCATGTGGACCGAGGAGAGCGAGGGCGCGATCTTGGCCACGTGGGCCACCGTGCGGCCGATGCGGTCGATGCGGGCGAGGTCGAAGGGGACGCCCGCCTCGCTGGCGATGGCCAGCATGTGGAGGACGGTGTTGGTGGAGCCGCCCATGGCCATGTCCACCACGAAGGCGTTGTGGATGGCGTCCTCGTTCAGGATCTCGCGGAAGCGGAAGCGGGCGTCGCCGGCGATCTCGACGGCGCGCCGCGCCGCGCGCCGGACGAGCTGCTCGCGCTCCGGGGTGAGCGCCAGGGCCGTCCCGTTGCCGGGGAGGGCCACCCCCATCGCCTCGCAGAGCGTGTTCATCGAGTTGGCGGTGAACATCCCGGAACAAGAGCCGGCGCCGGGGCAGGCCTGGCACTCGATCTCGGCGAGCTGCTCGTCGGTGATCTTGCCCAGGGCGCGCTGCCCCACCGCCTCGAAGGTGGTGGAGAGGTCGATGCTGCGTCCGTCGGCGGTGCGGCCCGCGGCCATCGGCCCCCCGGAGACGAAGACCGTGGGCACGTCGACGCGGAGCGCCCCCATGAGCATGCCCGGGACGATCTTGTCGCAGTTGGGGATGCAGACCATGGCGTCGAGCTGGTGCGCGTTCATCATCGTCTCGACGGAATCGGCGATGAGCTCGCGCGAGGGCAGGCTGTAGAGCATGCCCCCGTGGCCCATGGCGATGCCGTCGTCCACGCCGATGGTGTTGAACTCGAAGGGGACGCCGCCGGCCTTCCGGATCTCCTCCTTGGCGATCCGGCCGTACTCCTGGAGGAAGAAGTGCCCGGGGATGATGTCGACGTGGCTGTTGGCGATGCCGATGAACGGCTTCGCGAAGTCCTCGTCCTTGAGCCCCACCGCCCGGAGCAGGCTGCGGTGCGGGGCGCGCTCGAAGCCCTTCTTGATCTGATCGCTGCGCATCCTCTCCTTCTGGCGCGGGGGAGGGGGGATGTCAACCCGGGCGGGGCGCCGCTTGAGGGCCCCCCCGCGCCTGCGCTACCAGTGCCGCATGGGCGACACCAGGCTTCACACCTGCGTCCTCTGCGAGGCGGTCTGCGGCGTGGTCCTCGAGGTCCGGGGCGGGAAGATCCTCTCCGTGCGGGGCGACGCCGACGACCCGTTCAGCCGCGGCCACGTGTGCCCCAAGGCGGCGGCGCTCCCCGACGTGGTGTCGGACCCGGACCGCGTCCGCGAGCCGCTGCGCCGTTCCGGAGACCGCTGGGAGCCCGTGCCCTGGCGGGCGGCCCTGGACGAGGCTGCCGACCGGCTCGCCGAGGTGCGCCGCCGCCACGGCCCCGACTCGGTCGGGCTCTACCTCGGGAACCCCACCGTTCACGGGCACGGAGCCACCCTGGGCGCCCTCCTCCTGGCCCGCACCATCGGGGGGCGCTCCCGGTTCTC
>DATBLK010000214.1:0-9454 GCA_036555405.1 Anaeromyxobacteraceae bacterium | reverse complement strand
TGCTCCTCGACGGCCTGGCCGAGACGCGCCGGGTCACCCACGCCTCGCTCTGGATCCTGGCCGAGGACCGCCCCGGCTACCGGCTCATGGACAGTCGCGGCCCCCCGCCGGCGGCCTTCCTGGAGCTCACCACCGCGCGGGCGCTGCTGGCGGCGGGCAGGGGGCAGAAGGCCATCCTCCTCGAGAACATCGAGCGGCGCATCGCCGAGCTCCGCGCCCTGTTCCCTCCCGAGGGCGGCGGCGGGGGGGCGCCCGCGGCCGCCGAGGAGCTCCGCCGCCTGGGCGACGCCCGCGCCGCCATGGCCTCGATGAAGGCGGGCATCTGCATGCCGCTCACCGCCGCCGGCCGCGTGGTCGGGTTCCTGGCCTGCTGGGACGAGCGCGTCCCGGAGGCCTTCGCCTCGAACGAGATCGCGGCGCTCCTCGACCTGGCGGAGCGGGCGGCGCTGGTCATCGAGAACTCGATCCTCTACCAGCAGATGCAGGAGCGCGACCGGCTCGCGGCCCTCGGCGAGATGGCCGCCGGCCTGGCCCACGAGATCCGGAACCCGCTGGCGGCCATCCAGGGGGCCCTCCAGCTCCTCGCGCCCGAGCGCGAGGGCGAGGGGCGCCCCGTCGCCCGCACCGGCGAGCCCGGCGACGGCGAGGCGGCGCGGGAGTTCCTGGGGATCATCGCCGAGGAGGTCCGCCGGCTGAACGGCGTCGTCACCCAGTTCCTCGACTACTCGCGGCCCGCCAAGGCCCACCTCGTCCCCGGCGACGTGAACGAGGTGCTGGAGCGCACCCTGAAGCTGCTCGGCGGCGACGTGCCGCCCGGCGTCGAGCTCACCGTGGACCTGGAGCAGGCCCTGCCCCGCGTCGCCTGCGACCCGGAGCAGCTCCGCCAGGTGTTCCTGAACCTGGCGCTGAACGCCTTCCAGGCCATGCCGCGCGGCGGCCGGCTCCACGTCTCCACGCGGCTGGCCCGCGACGAGCTCGCCGTCTGGCGCGCCGCGCCCCGCCGCAGCGACGCGGTGGAGGTGCGCTTCCGCGACACCGGCCCCGGCATCCCGGCCGAGGCGCGGGAGCACGTGTTCGTTCCCTTCTACACCACCAAGGAGAAGGGCACGGGCCTGGGGCTCGCCATCTGCCAGCGCATCGTGCAGGCGCACGGCGGGACCATCGGCCTCCGTTCCGCCGCCGGCGAGGGAGCCGAGTTTGTCATCTCGCTCCCGGCCCTCTGGGAGGAGAGGCCGGACGTCCGCGCCGAGGAGCCGGCGCGCCCCGCGACTCCCGAGCGGGCGCGCCCCCGGCGCCGGAAGAGGCGCCGCCGCCCCGACCGCGCCTCCTGACGAGCACCCCACGGCAAAAGGTGCTAAGGAGCGCACGGTGGCGCACGTCCTCATCGTCGACGACGAGCTCAACATCCGCCGGGTCCTGGCCGCGATGCTGAAGCGCGAGGGATACGACGTCACCGCCGCCGCCGACGGCGAGCAGGCCCTGGCGGTCCTGCAGCGCACGCCGGTCCACGTCGTGGTCACCGACCTCGTCATGCCGCGCCTCGGGGGGATGGACCTCCTCCGCCGGGTCGCCGCCGACTACCCGGACGTGCCGGTCATCGTCATCACCGCACACGGCACCGTCGACAGCGCGGTCCAGGCGCTGAAGGCCGGCGCCTTCGACTACGTCACCAAGCCCTTCGAGCAGGCGGAGCTGAAGAAGGTCATCGCCCAGGCGGCGCGCGCCCACGAGATCGAGCGGACCAACGTGCACGGCCCCGACGGGGAGAAGCCGCCGCTGGTGGGCGAGTCCGCGGCGATGCGCCAGATCATGGAGATCGTCGCCAAGGTGGCCGACTCGCCCTCGACGGTCCTCATCACCGGCGAGAGCGGAACGGGCAAGGAGCTCGTCGCCCGGGCGCTGCACCGCGGCTCCCCGCGCCGGGACCGCCCCCTCATCAAGGTGAACTGCGCCGCCATCCCCAAGGACCTGGTGGAGAGCGAGCTCTTCGGCCACGAGCGCGGCGCCTTCACGGGCGCGGTGGGCTCGAAGCCGGGTCGCTTCGAGCTCGCCGACGGCGGGACGCTGTTCCTCGACGAGATCGGCGAGATCCCGGTGGAGATGCAGGTGAAGCTGCTGCGGGCCCTGCAGGAGTCCGAGTTCGAGCGGGTCGGCGGCGTGAAGACCATCCACGTCGACGTCCGGCTGATCGCCGCGACCAACCGCGACCTCAAGGCGCTCATCGGGGAGGGGCGCTTCCGGGAGGACCTCTACTACCGGCTCAACGTCGTCCCGGTCGCGCTGCCGCCGCTGCGGGAGCGCCGGGAGGACATCCCGCCGCTCGTCACGCACTTCGTGGAGAAGTACAACCGGCGCCTCGGCAAGCGGGTGGAGCGCGTCGAGGACGAGGCGATGCAGGTCCTCCTCGGCTACGCCTGGCCGGGCAACATCCGGGAGCTGGAGAACCTCATGGAGCGGTCCGTGCTCTTCGCCGACGGGCCGGTGATCCTGGCCTCCTCCCTCCCCGACGCCCTGCGCGAGCGGGGCGGTCCCCCCGCCCCCATCGCCGCGGTGGGTCCCCTGGGCGCGCTGGCGGCGCCGAGCGGAGCCTCGATGAAGGAGATCGTGCGCCATGCCCAGGCGGAGCTCGAGCGCGAGCTCATCGGGCGGGCCCTGGAGGACACCGGGGGCAACGTCACCCGCGCCGCGAAGAAGCTCCAGATCTCGAGGAAGTCGCTGCAGGTGAAGATGAAGGAGCTGGGGCTGCGCGGCGCCGAGGAGTAGCGCGCCGGGAGGCGCCGACGCGCAAACTTGACCCCTCCTGGGCCCGCTGCTAGCGTCCCGGGCGGGTCATTTCCCGCCTGTTCACACGGGCTTCCGCTGGCCGGGAGGAGACATGGGGCGGCTCCGCAGCCTCGCGATCGGATGCGCCGGGTCGCTGCTCGTCGCGTCGGCCGCAGGCGCCGCCGAGGTCACGCGTGTGGCCTCCAGCGGGGATCCCGACCACCCATTCGAGATGTCCATCTCGCTCCGCCTGGAGCGCACGCAGCGCCAGGGCAAGATCACCCGCGAGTTCGGGGACAACGGCCAGTCCCCCGGCGTCATCCAGGACGCGGTGGAGCTCGCCTACAGCGAGGTGTCGAACCGCATCCTCCCCCGCGTCACCGTGGGCCTGTGGCGGGACCTCGAGCTCCACCTCGAGATCCCCTACGTCCTCAGCGCCGAGCCGAACTGGAAGTACGGCACGGTCGGCGGCGCCTCGGTGGAGCCGACCTCGGCCATCGCCAACAACGCCATCGACGCCAGCGGCGCGGCCTGCGCCACGACGCCCTGTCCCATGTTCCCGGTGGGCGCCACCCTCTTCGGCGGCGCGGCGCTCGACGACCTCCGGGTCGGCGTCGCCTGGGGCGTCCTCACGGAGAAGCGCGACGCCTGGTGGCCGACCTGGGTGGTCTCGCTCGACGTCACCGCCCCCACCGCGGCCCGCTTCGACCCCGCCGCGGGACGGCTCACCGCCGGCGGCTTCTTCGCGCCGACGTCGTTCTCCTCGTCGCAGCGCAGCGCGGTGGGCCGCAAGATCTGGTCCTGGGAGATCGCCACCGCCGCCTCCCGCCGCATGGGCGCGGCCGAGCCCTACGTGCGGCTGCGCGCCGTCCTGCCGCAGCGCACCAACGCCACCTACTCGAACTGCGAGCACGCCACCGCTCTCGCCGCCCTGGGCCAGATGTCGAGCGTGGCGGCCGGGAACTGCGGCCTCGACGCCTGGAAGACCCTGGCCCGGGCCCAGCCGCCCGCGGTCTACGGCTTCCTCTTCGGGGTCGAGCTCGCGCCCTACGAGGATCAGGGAAGGGGCCAGCGCTTCGCCATCGACTTCCGGGCGGGGGCCGACTTCACCACCCGGGGCCGCTGGTACAACGAGCTCACCCCGGCGACCGGCAAGCTGCTGGCGAACTCCCCCTACCTCACCCTCGCCGGCCAGGTCGCCCTGCGCCTCCGCACCTCGCGCTGGCTCTCGCTGGGCCTGGAGGGGCTCTTCGAGAAGGACCTCGCCCACTTCATCACCGGCGACTCCATGGGCCGCGTCGACAACGAGGTGGTGACGCCGAACTCGGCCCAGCAGAACCCGAACTTCGACTGGCGCTGGGACCTCCCGGGACGTCGGTTCCGGATCACCGACACCTTCTCGTACCGGATCGCCCTCTACGCGGCGCTGGGGTTCTGACGGCGCCCCTCGGTCGGCGCGATCCGTGACGGGAACCGTCCGGGCCCGGCCTCCGGGGTCGCATCATCCGGCTCCCGCCTTGAGCCGCTCCAGGAGCGCGTAGACCTGGCGCCGCGGCAGGCCGCGGCTCCGCGCCACCGCGGCCGCCAGGGCCGCCGGCGGCTCGCCGGCCAGCAGCCGCCGGCGGAGCTCCGCCTCCAGCGGCTCGGAGACGGCCTCGCCGGGCTCTTCGGGCGCCTCCGCCTCCTCCACCACCAGCGTGACCTCGCCCCGCAGGTCGCCCGGGGTCCCCGCGGCGAGCTCGGAGAGGCGCCCTCGCCGGATCTCCTCGTGGAGCTTGGTCAGCTCGCGGGCCAGCGCGGCGCGCCGGTCGCCGAGCGCCGCCCGGAGGTCGCCCAGGGTGGCGGCGACGCGGTTCCCCGCCTCGAAGATCACCAGCGTCGCCGGCGCGCGGGCCGCAGCCGCCAGGGCGCGCTTGCGCGCCGCTCCCTTCCGGGGCAGGAAGCCGGCGACGAGCAGGCGGTCGCTCCGCAAGCCGGCCGCGCTCACCGCCGCGAGCGCGGCGCTGGGGCCGGGCACGGGAACCACCCGCGCTCCCGCTTCCCAGGCGGCGGCCACCAGCCGCTGCCCGGGGTCGGAGACCCCGGGCGTGCCGGCGTCGGTGCACAGCGCCAGGGACTCGCCGGCCCGGAGCCGGTCCAGCGCCGGCCCCAGCCGGCCGCCCTCGTCGTACGCCGGCAGGGCCATGAGGGGCGGGGTCGGGGCGCCCAGGTGGGCGAACAGCTTGCGCGTCCGCCGCGTGTCCTCGGCGACGACGGCGTCCGCGGCGCGGAGCACCTGGGCGGCCCGGGGCGACAGGTCGCCGAGGTTGCCGATGGGCGTGGCCACCACGTAGAGGGTTCCGGCCACCGCTCAGCCGCCGATCCCGTCGGCGTCGAAGGCGCCGCGGTAGAGGGTGAAGCGGGGGCTCGCGCCGCCGAGGTCGACCCCCAGGACGTCGAAGCGAACCGGCCGGTCGAGCCCTCCGTGGCGCGCGGCCCAGTCGGTGGCGGCCGCGACCACCCGGCGGGCCTTGGCCCGGGTCACCGACTCGGCCGGCGTCCCGTGCGTCGCCCCGGTGCGCGCCCGGACCTCGACGAAGCAGAGGGTCTCGCCCTCGCGGCACACCACGTCCACCTCGCCGCGCCGGGTGGCGTGGTTCCGGGCCAGGATCCGGAAGCCCTGGGCGGCCAGCCAGGCCACCGCCGCCCGCTCCGCATCGTCGCCGCGCCGGCGCGCCGTTCCTCCGCCCACGGGCCCTCCTGCGCCATCAGCAGCTGTGGTCCGCCGACTCGCGGAAGGCGGGGTCGCGGGTGGCGTGGAGGAGCTGGCCGGCGCGGGCGAGGTGCTTCAGCACCCGGCCGGCGACGCGCCGCACCCCCTCGGGCAAGCCGCCGAAGGCGTCGTCGACGACGGCCACCCCCTTCCCGTCGGCCATCGCCTGCTCCAGCAGCGCGAGCCGCAGCGCCAGGAAGCAGAGGTCCTGGTCCGCCGGGGGAAGCTCCCGGGCCGGCGCGGTGCGTCCCCCGACCTGGGCGAGGAGGTTCCCCCGGTCGTCGACCTGGAGCCCGGCGAGGCGCTGGACCGACAGCGCCACGAGGAGCTGGGCCGCGCGCGACTGGACGGTCCGGGCGACGGACGCGGCGCTCCTCCCGATCTCGGCGCCGGCGCGCTCCAGGAGCGCGCGCAGCGGCTCGACGGCCGGGGCGGGCCGCGGGGCGGGCGCCGGCGTCTCCTCGGCGGGCGCCGCCGCCTCCTGCTCGAGCCGCGCGATCTCGGCCTCCACCGACCGCGGGTCGCGCACGTAGGCGCCGGCCTCCGCTGCCAGCGCCGCCTCCACCTCGCGGAGGTCGGTCTCGGTGCGGATCTTGTCCTTCAGGGCGTCCTTGGTCTCCGCGCGCTCCTCCCAGTCGGCCAGCTGCCGGTCCGCCCGGGCGCGGGAGGCGCGCGCCTCCGCGTAGCGCCCCAGGGCGTCCTTCAGCTCCTGGACGCTGCCGAGCGAGAGGTCGGCGAGGGCGGCGCGGACGTCGGCGGTCTCGCGGTCGTACTGCTCCTGCACCTTGCGCTCCCGCTCGTCGAGGACCTGCCGCCTCCGTCCCCCGCGGGAGCGTTCCTCGAGCTGGCCGACGCGTCGCAGCGCCACCCAGGCGGAGACGCCGAAGGCCGGGATGTCGAGGAGCGCCAGGTAGCGGAGGCCGGAGTTCTGGAGGGCCCCCGCCACCCCGGCGGCGAAGAGCAGGACCCCGGCCGCCACCCCGGCGCCGAAGACCGGCTCGATCCAGAAGGGGCGAGGCTCGCCGCCCCGCTCGACCGCTTCGAGCCGCTCCCGCTCGGCCGCGGTGCGCGCCAGCGCGTCGTCGCGCCGGGCCGCGGCCTTGGCCTGGGCGGCGAGCTTGGCCTCCAGGTCGCCGAGCCGCTCCGCCACCGCGGAGACGCGGGCCTGCTCGCGCAGCGCCGCGTCGGCCGCCTCGATGGCCTCGCGGACCTTGCCGCCCTCGCGCAGCGCCTCCTCGAGCTTGAAGAGGCGGCTCTGCAGGCCGTCGAGCTGGTACTGGAGCTTCTCGGCCCGCCGGGCCCGCTCGAGCTCGACCCCGAGGTCGGCGAGCCGCTTCCGCGCCTGGTCGGCGCTGAGGGCGCGGCGCGGGGGCGGCGCCGGCGCCACCCCGGAAAGGCCAGCCGGGGCGCTGCGCGACGGGAGCTCCGCGGCCGCGAGCGCCAGGAGCGCGAGGAAGCGGCCGCGGGCCGGGACCCCGACCGCGGACTGGAGGCGCGCCGCGACCGCGGGCAGGTCCTGGGCGACGAGGGAGAAGGCCCGCTTCTCCTGATCGAAGCGCTGGAGCTGGCAGCCGGCGGAGAAGTCGCGCACCAGCCGGTAGGTGGCCTGGTCGTCGCCGACGATGGTGACGCCGGCGCGGACCTGACCGCCTCCGGGCCCCGGGGCGCTGCGGGGGATGGCCTCGGCGTCGCGCTCGGAGGGCCAGAGCAGGGCCTCGACGAGCCGCAGCAGCGCCGGGCCCTCGACCCCCACGACGTTGTAGCCGGGCCGGAAGGTCAGCCGGCCGCCCGCCGTCGCCACGCCCTTCACGCCCTGCGCCGCGATCTCGAGGATGAGCACGAGTGGGCGCGATCTTAGTCGCAGCCACCCCGCCGGGGAAGCTCGCGGCCGGCCCGTCCCCGCCGGCGACGCGGGTGCGGCCCGCTCGCTAGGCGGGGGCGGCGGGCGGCGCGCCGGCCGGCCCGCCACCCTCCTCCTGCGTCAGGCGGGCGGCCTTTCCCTGGAGGTCGCGCAGGTAGTAGAGGCGCGCGCGCCGGACCTCGCCCCGGCTCACGATCTCGACGTGGTCGATGCGCGGGCTGTGGACCGGGAACATGCGCTCCACCCCCACGCCGTAGCTCACCTTTCGGACCGTGAACATCGCCCGCGCCGCGCCGCGCCGGTGGCGGATGACGACGCCCTCGAAGACCTGGATGCGCTCCTTGTCGCCCTCCTTGATCTTCGTGTGGACGCGTACCGTGTCGCCCGCCCGGAAGTCGGGCACGTCCTTGCGCACGTGCTTCTTCTCGATCTCGCCGATGACCTTGCGCAGCATGTCTCTCTCCTCAGGGCTCGTCGTCATCCCCGGCCGCCAGCAGCCGGAGGTCCTCGGCGGAGAGACGGAGCCTCGCGAAGAGGTCCGGCCTCCGCTCCCGGGTGACGCGCAGCGACTCGCGCCGCCGCCACCGCTCGATGCGCCGGTGGTCTCCCGAGAGGAGGACCTCCGGAACCGCCATCCCCCGGTACACCGGGGGCCGGGTGTAGTGCGGGTGCTCCAGCAGCCCGCCCTCGCCCGCGAAGCTCTCCTGCGCGGCGCTGGCCTCGTTGCCCAGCACCCCGGGCACCCATCGCGCCGCGGCGTCCACGATGCAGAGGGCCGCCAGCTCGCCGCCGGTGAGCACGAAGTCGCCCACCGACACCTCCAGGTCGACCGCGGCCGCCACCCGCTCGTCGACGCCCTCGTAGCGCCCGCAGGCCACCACCAGCCGCCCGCACCCCGCCAGCTCGCGCGCCAGGCCGTGGTCCAGGAGCCGCCCCCGCGGGCTGGTGAGCAGGACCCGGGCTCCCGGGAGCCGCGCCCGCGCCGCCTCGACGGCCTCGGTGAGCGGCTCGGGCTTCATCACCATGCCGGCCCCGCCGCCGTACGGGGCGTCGTCGGTCACCCGGTGGCGGCCCCCGGCGTGCTCCCGGACGTCGGTCAGGCGGACCGACAGGAGCCCGGCCTCCTGCGCCTTGCCGAGGACGCTCTCGCCGAGATACCCGGCGAGCATCCGCGGGAACAGCGTCAGGATGTCGACCTCGAGCGCGGCCACGTCATCGCCTCCCGCGGCGACCCCGGTTCGCCCCATCCTCCTCGGTCCCCGCCGCCGGGATCAGCCCCTGCGGCGGGTCGACGACCACCCGACCCGGCTCCACCTTCGCATAGGGCGCCAGGGGCACGAGCACCTCGCCCGCCTTCCCGGCGACCACCAGCACGTCCACGCCTCCCGTCTCCAGGAGCCCGGTGACCCGACCCAGCGGTTCGCCCGCCGCCGTCTGCACCGGCAGCCCTTCGAGGTCGGCCCAGTAGTGCCGGCCCTCGCCCGCCTCGCCGAGGTCGCCGCGCTCGGCCAGGACCTCGGCGCCGACCCACCCTTCCGCCGCGGCGCGGTCGGCGACGCCCGCCACCCGAACCGCCCAGACGCGCCCCTGCGGCCGCGCCTCCAGGATCTCGTGCACCTCCGGCTGCGCTCCCGGGCGCCGGAGCGCCACCCGCCCCAGTCCCCCGATGCCGCCGGCGGACCCCCCGACGCCCAGGTGGCCTCCCAGGCCCACCGCCCGGACGACGGCGCCGATGCGGACCCAGCCCACGTCAGTCGAGGATGTCGAGAACCGCCCGCTTCCCCTCGCGCCGCGCCGCGACGTCGAGGACGGTGCGGAAGGCCTTGGCGGTCCGGCCGCCCCGCCCGATGACGCGGCCCAGGTCCGGCGGCGCCACCGAGAGCTCGAAGACCGTGGACCGGTCCCGCTCGATGGTCTCGACCTGGACCGCCTCGCGGTCCTCGACGAGCTGTCGGGCGAGCCAGAGGACGAGGTCGCGCACGGCGCCCTACTTCCCCTCCTTCTCCGGAGCCGGCTCGGCCTTCCTGGCCCTGGCGAGGACCATGGCCACGGTCTCGCTGGGCCGGGCGCCCTTCGCC
>DATBLK010000154.1:0-6463 GCA_036555405.1 Anaeromyxobacteraceae bacterium | reverse complement strand
GCGAGCCGGTGAGGCCGCCCTGGAAGGCGATGGGCGTGTAGACCGCGGCCAGGGTCACGGTCATCGCCACGATGGGTCCCACCAGCTCGCGGGCCCCCGCGAGCGCGGCCTCGACCCGGCCCTTCCCCTCGCGGATCAGCCGCTCCACGTTCTCGACGACGACGATGGCGTCGTCGACGACCAGCCCCACCGAGAGGACGATGGCGAGGAGGGTGAGCAGGTTCACGGTGAAGCCGAAGACCTGCATGAGGAACACCGCGCCGATGAGGGACACCGGGATGGCGACCACCGGCACCAGCACCGAGCGGAGCGAGCCGAGGAAGAGGAAGATGACGAGGACCACGATGAGCAGGGTCTCGCCCAGGGTGGTCTCCACCTCCCGGATGGCGTTGCGGATGTAGGCGGTGGCGTCGTAGGCGATGAGGGCCTGGATCTGATCGGGGATCTCGCGCTGCAGCGAGTCCATCTCGGCGCGGACCCGCTTCATGACGTCGAGGGCGTTGGCGTTGGGAAGGGCCCAGATGCCGATGAAGACCGCGGTCTTGCCGCTGAAGTTCACCGCGGCGTCGTAGTCCTCGGCGCCGAGCGCCACGTCGGCGATGTCCTGGAGGCGCACCACCGCGCCGCCGCCCTCGCGGACGACGAGCCGGCGGAACTCCTCCACCGAGCGGAGGTCGGTGTTGGCGGTGAGGTTCACCTGGACGAGCGCGCCCTTCGTCTGTCCCACCGCGGCCAGGTAGTTGTTCCGCGCCAGGGCCTGGCGCACCTGCGCCGGGCTCACGCTCAGCGCCGCCATCCGGTCGGCCTTGAGCCAGACCCGCATCGCGAAGGTGCGGGCCCCGAGGACGTCGGCGCGCTGCACGCCCTCGACGGCGGTGAGGCGCGGCTGGACCGCGCGGACCAGGTAGTCGGTGATCTCGTTCTGCTTCAGGAACTCGGAGGAGAAGGAGAGGTAGGCCGAGGCGAACTGGCTGTCGGTGGAGACGATGTTCAGGATGGGGACCTCGGCCTCGGGGGGGAGGTCGCCGCGCACCTGATCCACCTTGGAGCCGATCTCGGCGAGGGCCTTGGTGGCGTCGTGGTTGAGGCGGAGGCGCGCCCGGATGGTGGAGACGCCCTGGCGACTCTCCGACTCGACGTAGTCGACGCCGTCGGCCGAGGCCACGACGCGCTCCAGGGGCGTGGTGATGAAGCCGCGCACCAGCCCGGCGTTGGCGCCGACGTAGGCGGTGGTGACGGTGACCGCGGCGTTCTCGCTGCGCGGGTACTGCCGCACGTTGAGGGAACGAACCGCCTGGAGCCCGGCGATGACGACGACGATGTTGACGACCATCGCCAGGACCGGGCGACGGATGAAGGTGTCTGTGAACGCCATGCCCCGCCCTCGCCGGCTACTCCACCGGCCGCGGCGCCAGCTGCGCCTCGGGGGCGAGGTCGTTGTGCACCGCCACCGCCGCGCCGTTGCGCAGCTTGAAGGCGCCGCTGCTCACCACGGCGTCGCCGGCGCGCAGGCCCGACGCCACCGCAACGAAGTCGCCGCGGCGCTCGCCCAGGCGCACGAAGGTCTGGCGGGCGACGGTCGTCGCCTTCCCGCCCTCCGCCTTCTTCTCCTCGAGGACGAAGACCGAGTCGCCGTAGGGGGCGAAGAGCACCGCGGTGGCGGGAACGGCCAGCACCGGCCGCTTCTCGGCTCCGACCACCTCCACGTTGGCGAACATCCCGGGGCGCAGCCGGCCGTCGGGGTTCGCGAAGGTGGCGCGGACGCGGACGTTGCGGGTGGCGACGTCCACCTCGGTGTTCACGGTGGAGACCTGCCCCTCCCAGCGCGCCCCCGGGAAGGCGTCGGTGCGGATCCGGGCCTTCTGGCCCGCCCGCACCTCGGCGAGCGCCTGCTGCGGCAGCCAGAAGTCCGCGTGGACCGGGCTCACCGACTGGAGCGAGGCGATGGGGCTCCCGGGCTGGAGCACCTGGCCGAGCTCCACCTGGCGGATGGCGATGCGGCCGTCGAAGGGGGCCCGCACGGTCTTCTTGTCGATGGCCGCCCGGAGCACGGCCACCGCCGCCTGCGCCTGCTTGGCGCGGGCCTCGGCGGCGTCGAGGTCGGCCTGCGAGCTCGCCTCGCCCCGGCGCAGCGCCTGCGCCCGCTCCAGGCCGATGCGCGCCAGCGAGGCGTCGGCCTCGGCGGAGGCGAGCTGCGCCTCCTCGGTGGTGGTGTCGAGCCGCACCAGCACCGTGCCCTTCCGCACCAGCGTGCCCGACTCGAACCCGATCTCGCGGACGGTCCCCGGCAGCTCGGCGGCGAGCGTCACGCCGCGCGCGGCGACGAGCGT
Source organism: Anaeromyxobacteraceae bacterium (assembly GCA_036555405.1). Taxonomy (GTDB): domain Bacteria; phylum Myxococcota; class Myxococcia; order Myxococcales; family Anaeromyxobacteraceae; genus DATBLK01. Next base: position 4,133 of record DATBLK010000154.1, on the reverse strand, counting down.
CCCGATGGCGTCGCGGGTCGCCTCCCAGCGGACCTCCTCCACCACCGTGGAGGTCACCGACTCCGGGGGGATGGAAAAGGACTTCCCGGCGTTGATCATCGTGGCGATCTGGGCGGCCTTGACGCCGCCGAGCAGGCCCACCGCCAGGAGGAGGGCCACGCCGGTCACGAGCCAGGTCTTGGTGCGCATCTTCATGTGCGGCCCGCAGCCGTCGCGAGGGTGGTCGAGCGCGTGCGCGGTGTCGGGGTGGGGGAGGTTTACCGCCCGCGGCGCCGGATCGCACGCCGATCCGCGGTCCCGGCTCGTACCCCGGTTGGGATGGCGGGGCGCGGTCCCCGCCGGAGGAGGCTCCGGGCGCGGGCCCTCATGCGGCGCGGAGGTGCGCCTCCAGCGCCGCCCGGACCCGGGCCCGCGCCCGGTGGAGGAGCACCCGCTGGTTGGCCTCGGACAGCCGCAGGGCCTCGCGGGCCTCCTCGGCGCCGAGCCCCTCGACGTCGCGCAGCGTGATCACGGCCCGCTGTCGCGGCGAGAGGCGCGCCAGGGCCGCCTCGAGCGCGGCCCGCGTCTCGGCTCGCAGGAGAAGCGTCTCGGGGTCCTCGAGGCCGGCCGGCTCGGTCCACCGGCCGGCGCCCGACCGCTCCGGCCCGGCTGCGGCCGCGCCCGGGTCCCCGTCCCTCTCGAACGCCGAGAACGGCACCTCGCGGCGCTCGCGCGCCCGGCGGGTGCGGGCCCGGTTGGCGAGGATGCGGAGGAGCCAGGTCCGAAGGGAGGAGCGGCCCTCGAACCGCGACAGGCCCTGCAGGGCGGCCGCCCAGGTGTCCTGCACCGCGTCCTCGGCCGCCGGCCCGGAGAGAAAGGCGCGCGCCCTCCTCAGGAGGGCGCCCTGGTGGCGGGTGACGACGCCTCCGGGGAGCGGAGCGAGCGGGTGCGCAGCGCGGCGTGCCATCTTCCGACCTCCAGGCCCGACCTGCCGGAGCGGCATCGCGGGCGAGACGGCCGCGGTACGCCGCGCCGGCGCTCCCGGTTACGAGCCCCGGCGGGGCGGGACCCGAAACGTTGCGGGGTGCGCGCCGCCGCGTAACCTGGCGCCCGGGACGCGCGTATGCAGGGTGGCGAGAGCGAGGAAGCCTGGATGGAGGCCTACGTCGGGGGAGACGCGCCGGCTTTCGAGCGCCTGTTCCGGGCGCTCGCGCCCTCGCTGCGGGCCTTCTTCGCGCGCTCGGCCGGGAGCGCCGCGGCCGACGACCTCACCCAGACCACCTTCCTCAAGATCCACGGCGCCCGCGCCCGCTGGCGGCCGGGCGAGCGGCTCCGGCCCTGGGTCTTCACCATCGCGGCGCGGGTCCGGCTCGACTGGCTCCGGCGACAAGGGCGCGCCGCCGAGGACCCGGCCGAGGAGGACGAGCTTCCCGACCCGGCGGAAGCCGCCGACCCGGGGACCGGAGTCCTGGCGCGCGAGCGCGCCGGGCGAGTCCGCCAGGCGCTCGACGCGCTGTCCGAGCCGCAGCGGGTGGTGGTCCACCTGCACCGGTTCGAGGGGCTCTCCTTCGCGGAGATCGGGAACGCGCTCGGCATCACCGAGGGCGCCGCCAAGCTCCGCGCCTTCCGCGCGTACCAGGAGCTGCGCCGGCGCCTCGCCGACCTCGTCGAGGAGGAGCGGCCGTGACCGGCTGTGAGCGGGTGCGCGCCGCCGCGGCGGGGCTCGCGGCGATGCCTCCATCCCACCCGGAGCGGGTCGCCGCCTGGGATCACGCGCGGAGCTGCAGCGGCTGCCGCCGGGCGCTGCTCGAGGGCCAGCGGCTCCAGGCGCTCCTCGCCGAGGCCGCGCCGGATCCGCTGGCCGCGGATCCCCTCGCCGGGCTGTCGCAGGGGCTCGCCGCCGGGCTGCGGCGCGAGGCGCGCCGGCGCGCCGCCGCCTCGGCCCTGGCCGCGGGGGCGGCGTTCCTCGTCCTGGTGCTCCTCTCCCGCCAGCGGTCGCGTGCCGCCGCCGACTGGGCGGCCGCCGGCTCCCTGGGAGCCGCCTCCCTGGCGCTGTCGGCGCTGGCCAGCCGCCGGGCGCGCCTGGTCTCGACGGCGGCCGTGGCCGCGGCCTTCCTGGCCGCGGCGCTCTCCGGCGTCGCCGGCCCGCTCGGCGCGCTCCAGGGCCTCGAGTGCCTCGCGGTCGAGCTCGCCGCCGCGGGCGCGGTGCTGGGCGCGGGCTGGCTGGCGCTGCGCCGCGGGACCACGTCGGTCCTGCCGGCGGCGGCGGCCGCCGCCGCCGCGGCAGGGGCGCTGGCGGGGGACGCCGCGCTGCACCTCACCTGCGCCGCGCGCTCCGCCCTCCCCCACCTCCTCGCCTTCCACGCCGCCGGCGTCGTGCTTGCGGCCGCGGGCGCCGCCGCCCTCTGGCCGGTCCTCCGGCGCGTTCCCGCCGGACCGCCGTAGCGGCCGCCCGGCCCCGGCTGCGCCGCCGCCCCGGCGCGCAACCTTCGGGCCCTCCGGGGGTCCACCCATCGAACGGGCGCCGCCGCGGCGCCCGGAACGGCTCTCGAAGCCGAGGAGGGGACCACATGAAGACGAAGGTGCTCATCGCGCTCGCCACCCTGACGCTGTCGGCTCCGGCCGCCGCCCACGACCCGGGCTGCCCGGGACCGGGCCCCGGCGCCGGGCTCGGCCGCGGAATGCGGGGCGGGCGGGCTGGCGGGCCCGGCCCGGGGGCGCGAGCCTACGACCCGAAGTCGGTCACCACGGTGGCGGGCAAGGTCTCGGCCGTCAGCGCATCCGGCCCGCGCGGCCAGCGAGTCCAGCTGGACCTCGAGACCGCCGACGGCGTCCTTCCGGTCCGCGTCGGCCCGGCCTGGTTCCTCGAGAAGGAGGGCCTGAATCTCGCGGCGGGCGACGAGCTCGAGGTCACGGGCTCGAAGATCACCCGGGACGGGCAGCCGCTCCTCATCGCCCAGGTCGTGAAGAAGGGCGCGACCGCGCTGGCGCTGCGGGACCTGAACGGCATCCCGGTCTGGGCCGGCCAGGGCCGTCGCCGCTGAACGGCGGAGCGCTCCTGGTCGCGGGATTTCCGGCCACCCCGAAACGGTTCGGAGTGTCCGTGCTCCGGGCTAGACTCCGGGTGTCATGGGCGAGTCCCTCGAAGACCCGGTTCCCGCCCTCCGGTCGCTCGCCGACTGGGCCGAGGCCGTCGCGGCGCTTCCGGCCGCGGGCCCGCTCCCCCTGCGAACCGCGCTCGTCCCCTCCGAGCGACACGCCCACGCGCTCCGCGCCGCGCTCGTCGCCTCCGGCCGCGCCCGCGCGCTCGGCGGGACGCGCCTCGTCGGGCCGGCGACGCTGGCGCGGGAGGTCCTGGCGGAGGCGGGGCAGGTCTTCACGCCTGGCGAGGAAGCGCTCCGGCCGGCGCGGCTCCGCGCCCTCTTCGACGAGAAGGGCCTTCGCCTGGAGCACTTCCCCGGGGACCTCCTCCGGGAGGCGCCGGGCTGGCCCGAGGCCTTCGCCGCCGCCATCGCCGACCTCGAGGCGGCGGGGCTCGAGCCCGACCGGCTCCCGTCGACGACGCCCCACTGGCGCGACCTGGCGCTCCTGTGGCGGCGCCTCGACGCCGCCGCGGGCCGGAGCCTGACCGCGGCCCGGACGAGCCTCGAGGCGGCCGCGCTCCTCGAGGCGGGCGCGCGCCCGGCCACCGGGCCCGTGCTCGCCGCCGTCACCGGGCGCGAGACCCTGGCCCAGGCGCGCTTCCTGCGAGCGCTCCCCGGGGTCGCCCTGGCCGCCGTCGCCGCGCGGCCCCAGCGGGCGCGCCACCTCGAGCGCATCGAGGCGCTCTTCGGCCCGGCGGCGCGCCGGGCGCTCGCGGCCCCGGCTCCCCCGCCTGCGGCCGCGAGCGAGCGCGACCTCCTGGCCGCCTTCCTCTTCGCGCCCCCCGAGTCGCTGGGCGACCCGGCGCGGCCGCGGAGCCGGGGGCCCGACGGCACCGTCTCCATCGAGGAGCACGCCGGCGTCGAGTCCGAGGTCGAGGCCGCCGCCGCCTGGGTGGCGCGCGAGGTCCTGGAGCGCCGCACGCCGCCGGAGCGCGTCGCCGTCCTCGTCCCCGCCGCGGATCCGCTGCTGGCCATGCTCGCGAGCCGGCTGGCGCGCCTTCCCTGGCCCGG
>DATBLK010000115.1:0-7613 GCA_036555405.1 Anaeromyxobacteraceae bacterium | reverse complement strand
AGCTCGCGCCGGCGCTGGCGGCGCGGCTCGCGCCCGGCGGGCTCCTGTTCCTCTCCGGGCTCCTCGACGGGCAGGAAGGGGAGGTGCGGCGGGCCTGCGAGGCGGCCGGGCTCGACCCCGACCCTTCCCGCGACCGCGCGTCCGGCGGGTGGCGGCTCCTGGCGATGCGGCGCGGGAACGCGCCCCTCACCCGCGAGTGAAGGCGTGGTTGCCGAGTCGCCCTCTCCCCGGCCGGGACCGGGGCGAGGGCAACGCCAGCCGGTGCCAACGGACGATCCGGAATCGCGACCGACCATCTAGACTCGTGTCCATGTCACGCCGCCGCATCCACGTCCCGCGGGACCGGATCGCCGGCGGGCGCGCGCGGCTCGACCCCGCGGCGTGGCACTACCTGCGCGACGTCCTCCGGCTCGAGCCAGGCGCGCCGCTCGAGGTCTTCGACGGCGAGGGCGGGATCCACGAGGCCGAGGTTCCGGCGGCAGGCGAGCCGCTCCTCCTCGGACCGCGCCGCCCCGCGGCCCCGCCGGGCGCGGCGCTCTGGCTCGCCTTCGCGCCGCCCCGCGGCGACCGCGCCGACTGGGTGGTGCAGAAGGCGACGGAGCTCGGCGCCCTTCGCCTGCTGCCCTTCGAGTCCGGGCGCTCCGTGGTCAGGCTCGCCGGCCCGCGCGGCGCCGCCCGCGCCGAGCGCTGGCGCCGCATCGCCGTCGAGGCCGCGCGCCAGTGCGGGCGCGCCGACGTGCCGGCCGTCGACGCCCCGGCGACGCTCCTCGAGGCCCTGGCGCGGGCGCCGGCCGGCTTCCGCCGGGTGGTCCTCTTCGAGGGCGGCGGCGAGCCGTTCGAGCGCGGGCTCGACCGCTCCGCTCCCGGCCACCTGCTCGCGGTGGGGCCCGAGGGCGGGTTCACCGCCGGCGAGATGTCGGCGGCGTCGGCGGCGGGCGCGCGCGTCGTCTCCCTCGGCCCGCGCATCCTCCGCGCCGAGACCGCCGCCCTCGCCGCGGTGGCGCTGGCCCAGCACCTCCTGGGCGACCTCGGGTGAGGCCGCGGCCCCGCCCGCTATCGCCCCCGCCCTCCCGGAATGGACCCCTCCCGCCACCGCGCTAAGCTCGCGAGCCGTGCGCTGTCCGCGGTGCCGGGCCGAGATCGTCGGGGAGGGCGGGGGCTCCTGCCCGCGCTGCGGCGCGCCGCTGCGCCTCCCCGAGGAGCCTGCTCCCCACCCCGTCGACCGGCCCGTCGAGCTCGACCGGCGGGCGGGCGATCGGGATCCGGGAGAATCGCCGCACGACACCGCGCCCGGCCCGTTCGGCGGCGCCCGGGCCGCTCCGCCGCCGCCACCGCCCGCGGGCCCGGCGCCCGATTCCCGGTCCCCGCGCTTCACGCCGCGAATCTGGCTCGAGGAGCCGGCCGGCGGAGCCGGGGCGGAGCGCGACCTCGGGACGGCCGGACCCCCGGAGGGCGCTCCCGGAGACGAGCGGGTCGAGTTCGCCATCGCCGGCGCACCCCCGCTGCCGCGCCTGGCGAGCTGGGCGGTGGACGGGCTTCTCGCCGGAGCCTTCGCCTGGCTGCTCGTCGCCGGCGGGGTGCGCGCCGAGGGGCTCGCGGCGCCGGACCGGAGCGTCCTGCCGTGGCTGGCGGCGCTCGCCGCCCTGGTGCACCTGGCGCACGCCACCGTCGGTCACGCCCTCGCCGGCCGCACGCTGGGGAAGTGGCTGCTGCGCCTGGTCCTGGTGGCGCGCTCGGGGCGGCGGCCGGGTCCGGGGACCTGCCTGGCCCGCGGCGTCCTGGCGATCGCCTCCGCGGGGCTGCTGGGCCTCGGCCTGGTCCCCGCGCTCCTGGGCCGGAGCGGCCGGGCGCTCCACGACATCGTCCTCGGGACTGCGGTCGCGCGCCTGCCTTGACCCTCGCCGGACCGGGGCCCTAGGGTTCACGCGTGGCCGACGCGCTCGCCGAGCTCCTCCTCCGGGAGGGCGCCGTTTCGGCGCAGGGGCTGGCCGCCGCGCAGGCGCGGCAGCGGGAGCTCGGCGGAGCGCTCGACACCGCCCTCCTCGAGCTCGGGCTCATCGGCGAGGCGCGCCTGGCCGCGTTCCTGGCGCGCGCCTCGGGCCTGCCGGTCCCCCCCCCGTCGGCCCTGCTGCGGCCCGACGGGCGGGCCCACCGCCTCTTCCCGGCGCGGGTGGCGGAGCGGCACGGCCTGGCCCCGTTCCGCATCGAGGAGCGCGAGCTCTCGCTGCTCGCCACCTGCCCGGTGGACGCGGCGGCGCTCGACGAGATCAGCTTCATGCTCTCGCTCGACCTCGTGCCCTACGCTGCGCCCGAGTGGCGGGTGTACGAGCTCCGCCAGCGCCTGTACGGAGCTCCGCTGCCGGCGCGCTTCGAGGCGCTCCGGGGCCGCCTCGCCGGCGAGCCGGCGCCGGGGCCCGGCTCGACGCCGCCGCCGCGCGGGTCCTCGCCCCCGCCGCGCCGGCCGGCCCAGGCGTCGAGGCCGGAGCAGGGGGCCGGCCCCTCGCAGCCGCTCCGCCTGGACCTCGAGGAGGCGCGCCGCCAGGTGGCGGCGGCGGAGCGCCGCGACGAGCTCGTCTCGGTCGTGCTCCGCTTCGCGCGCGAGTTCCTCGAGCACGCCGCCCTGCTGGTGGTGGTGCGAGGCCGGCTCGCGGGCCACGACGCCCTGGGTCCGGACCCCGAGGCGCGCGCCCGGGTCCGCTCCCTCTCGGTCCCGGTGGGCGGGACCGGCATCTTCCGCGCCGTGCTCGACAGCGGCGGCCCATACCTGGGCCCGACCGCGCCCGACCCGGTGCTCTCGGCCGTGCTCCAGGGGATGGGCCGGGGCGCCCCCCACACCGTCTTCCTCTACCCCGTGGTCGTCCGCGACCGCCCCGTGTGCGTCCTCTGCGCCGACAACGGCGAGGCCCCGGTGTCGCCGCGGCGACTCGGCGACCTCCTCCTCCTCGCCGGGTCTCTCGCCGGCGCGTTCGAGCGGCTCCTGGCGGCGGCGCGGCGGGAGCCGCCCCGCGCCGGCCCGCCCGACGAGGTCCTGCAGGGGCCCCACGAGGGCTTCTGGGAGACGCGCGAGCCGGGGCGCGCCGACCTGCCGCCGGAGCCGGCCGAGGCGCCGCCGGCCGCCGGGGAGGTGGCGGCTGGCGGCTACGAGGTGGCGGCCGCAGCCGACGCCCTCGCCGCGGTGGGCCTGGATCCGGCCGAGGGCGTCGCCCGCCTCCAGGCCACGGCGCGCGGCAGCGCCGAGCGCAGCCGGCTCGTCGGCCTCCTCGTCCGCCGCGGGCCCGAGGCCGCCGCGGCGCTGGCGGCGACCTTTCCCGGTCCCGTCGACCCGCGCGCCGCGGAGCTCGGCGACGCCGTCGCGGTGGAGGAGCGGGGGCCGGTGCTCCAGGCGCTCGCGGCGCTGGGCATCGTGGCGACGCCCTGGCTGGCCCCGCTCCTCGCCGACCCGGATCCGGGTCGGCGCCTCCACGCGGCCCTGCTCCTGGGCCGGATCGGCGACCCAGCCGCCTTCCTGCCGCTCGCCGACGCGGCCTTCGACGCCGAGCCGGCGGTGGCCGCGGCCGCGCTCGAGGCCCTGGGGTCGCACCGCCGCCACCCCGACTTCCGCCCGGTGCTGGAGCGCTTCCGCCGCGCGCTCCTCGAGGAGGCGCCGCGGCCGCTGGCCGCCCTCCGGGCCCTGGTCCGGCTCGGCGACGGCGAGGCGGTGCCGCGCGTCGCCCGGCTCCTCGACGGCGAGCCGGGGCTCTCGCAGGCGGCGGCCGAGGCCCTGGAGGCGCTCACCGCCCGGCACCTGGGCCGGGACCCGGCCGCCTGGCAGGCGTTCTGGGCCGAGCACCGCGGGCGGCCCCGCGCCGAATGGCTCTTCGAGGCGCTGGAGAGCGCCGACCGGGACACGCGCCTCGCCGCCGCCGAGGCGCTGCGCGCCGCCGGCCCCTCGCCGGTGCGCTGGTTCGCCGATGCGCCCGAGGGCGAGCGAAGCCAGGCGGCGCGCGAGTGGCGCGCCTGGTGGGAGGCGAGCGGCCTCGAGGCCTGAAGGCCGCGAGAGGACGAAAAGAGCCCGGTCCCTGGCGGGGACCGGGCTCGACCATCGCTGGATGGCTCGCCGGCGCTAGGCCTTGCGGACGTTCTGGGCCTGCAGGCCCTTCGGCCCCTTCACCACGTCGAACTCTACCCGCTGCCCTTCGGAGAGGCTGCGGAAGCCGTCCATCTGGATGGCGGTGTGATGGCAGAAGACATCCTCGCCGCCGTTGTCCTGCGTGATGAAACCGAAGCCCTTCGCGTCGTTGAACCACTTCACGGTGCCAGTCGCCATTCGCTCCAACTCTTTCGTCGCTCGAGGCACCTGACTTGGTGCTCGGTACCACCATCGGGTTGGGTGGAACGAGAGCGATCTACAGGAACCGCATTCCGAAGTCGAGTCCCGCGCCCCGATCGCGGGCTCCCCCTCCCGAGGTGGGTCGCGATACCGCCCTCTCCAGATCCTCGAAGATGGCGGCCACGGTGGGCAGCTCGGCGGGATCCCGCTCGCCGATGCCGGCGACGCTCTGGCCGGTGTAGAAGAGCCCGCGCTCCGGGTCGCCGCGGACCGCCGCCTCGAGCAGCGCGTCGGTGATGCAGAAGCTCGCCTGGTAGTCGCTCTCGCGGCAGAGGCAGAGCCCGTCGGCGAGGCACTCGATGCAGTCCCGGGTGCGGCCGCCGAAGCCCTCCGGCCCGAAGAACCACGCCTTGGAGCGGGGCGGGAAGGACTTGCCGGCGGCGAGCGCCTCGGTGAAGGCGTTCCGGACGGCGCGGGCCTTCATGCCCTTCACGCAGCTGGTGATGAGGGTGACGTCCTGCTCGCTCCTGCGCAGGTGCATGTCCTTGAAGGTCGGGTGGACGTCGCCGTCGCAGCAGGCGAGAAAGCGGGTGGCGAGCTGGGCGCCGGCCGCGCCGCGCTCGAAGAGACGCGGGAGGTCGCGGGCGCCGATGCCGCCGGCCGCCACCACCGGGAGCGAGGTGCTCCCCAGGACGTCGACGAGGAGGTCGGGAAGCGCGTGGCCGACGTCGCCGATGTGCCCGCCCGCCTCCGCCCCCTCGGCCACCAGCCACTCGGCGCCCCACTTCTCGTAGAGCGCGGCGAGCCGGCCGGAGGAGACGATGCCGGCGAAGGGGACGCCGGCATCGCGGCACCGGCGCACCGCGTCGCGCGAGATCCCGGCTCCCTGGACGACGAAGCTCGCCCCCTCCGCGAAGGCGGTGCGGAGCAGCGCGTCGAAGTCGCCCTTGTTGATGGCCGCCATCAGGTTCACGCCCACGAAGCCGCCCGGCGCCTGGCGCTGGGCGCGCCGGATCTCGTTCGCCAGCATCGCCGGCGTCTTCAGCACCGCCGAGATGGTGCCCACCCCGTGGAGCCGCCGGGTCCGCGCCGCCGCCACCTTGCCGGCGAGCCCGTCGGAGGCGTGGATTCCCATGGCGCCCTGGACCAGCAGGCGGCGGCCCGCGGCCAGGATCGCGGCGATGGCGGGTCGGTCGAGCGGGGGCGCGGGAGGCTGCGGCGGCTCGGCCGGCCGCAGGGCGGGGTGGGGCTGGGGCATGGGCTCCTCGGAGGGGGCGCGGGGTCGGGGCAAGGTACGCGCCCGGTGTCACGGCGCGGTCACGGCTTGCCGCCCTCCGGCCGCCATGCTCTGCTCCGCCGGTGCTCGCCCTGTTCGCGGCGGCCTACTGGGTCTTCGGCGTGCTCGTCATGGCGCCGCTGTTCGCCGCCGCCCTGGCGGTGCACGTCCTCTCCTGGCCCTTCGACCGCCGCCGGGTGGCCCTGCACCTCCTGACCTGCTTCTGGGGGTCGTTCTACGTGTGGTGCAACCCGGTGTGGCACTGCCGGGTCGGCGGCCGCGACAAGCTGCCCTGGCGCGGCGCCGCGGTGCTGGTCGCCAACCACGCCTCGCTCATCGACATCCTGGTCCTCTTCCTGATCTTCCGGCCCTTCAAGTGGGTCTCCAAGGCCGAGCTCGGGCGCGTGCCCTTCGTCGGCTGGATGCTCTGGCTGAACGACTACGTGATGGTCCGGCGCGGGGACCGGGAGTCGATCCGGCGGATGCTCGACCACTGCCGGCGCCACCTCGCCGCCGGCTCGCCCCTGCTCCTCTTCCCCGAGGGCACGCGGACGCGCACCGGACAGCTCGGGCCGTTCAAGGAGGGGGGGTTCCGGCTGGCCCTGGAGGCGGGCGTGCCCGTCATCCCGATCGCGGTGCACGGGACCTACGAGGCCCTTCCCAAGAGCGGCATCCTCTTCAACCGGATGAACGCCCGCATCGAGGTCCTCGACCCGCTCGACCCGGCCGCGCTGGGCTCGGCCGAGGCGCTGCGCGACGCGGCGCGGAGCGCCATCGCCGGGGCGCTCGGGGAGCGGCCGGCGGCGCCCGGGGCCGCGAGCCCGGGCGAGGTCGGGGTGCAGCCGACGGGTGGACCAGAAGTCGAACCCCTGACGACGACGCGGGAGGCGAGATGAAGCGCGAGCGCAAGGGCGCGCGGGGGGCCCCGAGGCGGGCCTCCGCGAGCCGGCGGCTGGCCGGTCGCGAGCCGAGGCGGAAGGCGGCGCGGTCCGCCGGGCCCTCGAAGGCGGCCTGGCTCGCCGGGACCTGGGCCAGGAGCGTCGCCCGGGCGCCGGAGCGCCGGAAGGCCTTCGCCACCACCAGCGGCGTGGCGGTCGACCCGGTGTACGCGGCCTCCGACGTCCGCCCCGGCCTCGAGTCCCGCCTCGGGCTTCCCGGCGAGTACCCCTTCGCGCGCGGCGTCCAGCCGACGATGTACCGCGGCCGCTTCTGGACCATGCGCCAGTACGCCGGCTTCGGCACCGCCGAGGAGTCGAACCGGCGCTACCGCTACCTCCTCGAGTCGGGCCAGACCGGCCTGTCGGTGGCCTTCGACCTCCCCACGCAGATGGGACGCGACTCCGACCACCCGCGCGCCCGCGGCGAGGTCGGCAAGGTGGGCGTGGCCATCGACTCCGTCGAGGACGTGGGGGTCCTCTTCGACGGCATCCCGCTCGGCGACGTCTCCACCTCGATGACCATCAACGCCACCGGGGGCATCCTCCTGGCGCTCTACCAGGCGGTGGCCGAGGCGCGGGGCGTGGCGCCGGCGGACCTGCAGGGCACCATCCAGAACGACATCCTGAAGGAGTACGCGGCTCGCGGAACGTACATCTACCCGCCGGCGCCGTCCCTGCGCTTCATCACCGACATCTTCGCCTACACGGCGCGGGTGATGCCGAAGTGGAACCCCATCTCCATCAGCGGCTACCACATCCGCGAGGCCGGCTCGACGGCGGTGCAGGAGGTGGCCTTCACGCTCGGCGACGGCATCGCCTACGTGGAGGCCGCGGTGCGCGCCGGGCTCGACGTCGACCTCTTCGCCGGGCGGCTCAGCTTCTTCTTCAACGCCCACAACAACCTCCTCGAGGAAGTGGCCAAGTTCCGCGCCGCGCGGCGGCTCTGGGCGCGGATCATGAAGGAGCGCTTCCGGGCCAGGGACCCGCGCTCGATGATGCTCCGCTTCCACACCCAGACCGCCGGCTCGATGCTCACCGCCCAGCAGCCGGACAACAACGTGGTGCGGGTGACCCTGCAGGCCCTGGCGGC
>DATBLK010000102.1:0-6872 GCA_036555405.1 Anaeromyxobacteraceae bacterium | reverse complement strand
GCTCAGCGGCGAGGCATGCCCCGGTTCGCCGTCGAGGTTCCGGACCGCCGCTACTTCGAGCGGCTCATCAGCTGCCGCGAGCGCTGCCCGGTGCACACCGACGCCCGCGGCTACGTGCAGGCGGCCGCGCGCGGCGACTGGGCCCTCGCCTACCGCATCGCCCGCGGCCCCAACCCCTTTGCCTCGATCTGCGGACGGGTCTGCGGCGCCCCCTGCGAGCGGGCCTGCCGCCGCGGCGCCATCGACGAGCCGGTCTCCATCCGCGCCCTGAAGCGCGTCGCCACGGAGCGGTGCGGTGTCGAGGCGGGGGACCCGAAGGCGGCCCTGGCCTTCTCCACCGCCCCCGGATCGGTGGCGCCGGCGATGCGGGCGGAGCGGGTGGCGGTGGTGGGCGCGGGCGTGGCCGGTCTCACCTGCGCCCACGACCTGGCGCGGCTCGGCTACCGGGTGACGGTATTCGAGGAGAACGCCGTCCCCGGGGGCATGCTCCGGACCGGGGTCCCGCTCTTCCGCCTCCCCCGCGAGGTCGTCGAGCGCGAGATCGCCAGCATCCTGGCGCTGGGCGTGGAGCTGCGCTGCGGCGTGCGCGTGGGCTCGACGGTGACGCTCCCCGAGCTCCGGGCCCAGGGCTTCGCCGCGGTGATGCTGGCCGTGGGCCTGCAGAAGGCGCGGATGCTGGACCTCCCGGGCGCCGGGCTCGCCGGCGTCGTCGGCGGGCTCGACTTCCTGAAGGCCTTCAACGCCCGCAAGCCCCTGCCCCCCATGGGCCGGGTGGTGGTCATCGGGGGCGGGAACGTGGCCTACGACTGCGCCCGGAGCGCGCGGCGCACGCCGGGGACGACCTCGGTGACGGTGACCTCCCTGGAGGCCCTCCACGAGATGCCCGCCGATGCCGTCGAGATCGCCGAGGGCGACGAGGAGGGCCTGGCCCGCAAGAACCGGTTCGGGCCGGTGCGCTTCGTCGAGGGGCCCGACGGCCGCCTCGCCGGTGTCGAGGTGCGGGCCGTCTCCCGGGTCTTCGACGAGAAAGGCCGGTTCGCGCCGGAGCTCGTCCCCGGCACCGAGGAGGTCGTCCCCTGCGACACCGCGCTGGTGGCGGTGGGCCAGGCCGGCGACACCGGGTTCGTCACCGGCCTTCCCGGGCTGGCGCTGGGGCGGGGCGGCACCGTCATCGCCGACCGGGAGACCGGCCGGACCTCGATCCCCTGGCTCTTCGCCGCCGGCGACGCCTCGCTCGGGCCCGGGCTCTTCGTCGACGCCATCGCCCAGGCGAGCCGCGCCGCCCGGGCCATCCACGCCTTCGTCCAGGGCGGGGCGCCAGAGGAGGTCGAGCCGGCCCGCGCCTTCGAGGTCGAGCCGGTGCGCCACCGGATGCGCCGCGACTGGCTCGACCTGCCGCGGTTCGGCCCGCCCGTCGCCGAGCCCGGCGCCAGGCTGGCCGGCGCCGACGTGCCGGTCGAGCGCTCCTACGAGGAGGAGGTCGCCGTCCTCCAGGGCGCCCGCTGCCTGCACTGCGAGGTCGAGACGGTCTTCGACGGCAGCCTCTGCATCCAGTGCGGCGGCTGCGCCGACGTCTGCCCCACCTGGTGCCTGCGGCTGGTCTCGCTGGGCGAGATCGGCTTCGCTCCGCCGGACGGCGCAGCGATGAGCGCCATCATCAAGGACGAGGAGCGCTGCATCCGCTGCGGCTTCTGCGCCGAGCGCTGTCCCACCGACGCCATCGCCATGGAGCGGCTCTGCGGCTTCGAGCCCTGGGAGCCGATCCCGGCCGCCGGAGGCGCCGCGTGACCGCGCTGACCGCCTGCCTCATCGCCTGGGGGCTCGTCACCGCCGCGGCGGCGGGCCTGGTCTTCGTCGGCGCGGTGCGCGCCGGCCACCTGGACGACCTCGAGGACGTCAAGTTCCGCATCCTGCGCGAGGAGGACCCGTGAGCACCCAGCCCCTTCGAGCCGGCGCCGCCCAGAGCCAGGTGACGCGCCGGAGCTTCGTCAACCTCGTCGGCGGAGCCGCGCTCGCGGTCTACGCCGCCGCCAGCGGCGCGCTCGCCCTGCTCTTCCTCCGGCCGCGCGTCACCTACGGTCCCCCGGCGCGGCTTCCGGTCGGCCGCCCCGCCGACTTCGCCTCCGGGACGCAGGTGGTCCTGCCGGAGGCCAGGCTCTGCATCCGCCGCCAGGGCGACCGCCTCGCCGCCATCAGCACGGTGTGCACGCACCTGGGCTGCACCGTGAACCCGACCGAGACCGGGTTCGACTGCCCCTGCCACGGCAGCAGCTACGACGAGCGGGGCGAGGTCACCGGCGGCCCGGCGCCCCGGGCGCTCGCCTGGTACCGGGTGACCCAGGCGCCGAGCGGCGAGCTCGTCGTCGACAAGCGCGACCAGGTGCCGGCCGACACCTTCCTGGAGGTCCGGTCGTGAGCGTCCAGCGGGTGGCAGCGGTCGCCGGCGAGGGGGCGTCCCTCCGCGACTTGCCGGGCCGGATCTGGCGCTCGGTGTTCCGTTCCCGGCCGGTGCCGAGCACCGAGCTGGAGCGCTCGCAGGCGGTGGCCGCGAGCTTCTTCTTCCACGTCCACTCCGCCAAGGTCCACGAGCGGACCCTGAAGCTCCGCACCACGCTCGGCCTGGGGCTGTTCTCGCTCTTCAGCTTCGCCATCCTGGTCGCGACCGGCGTCCTCCTGATGTTCTACTACCTGCCCTCGCCGGAGCAGGCCTACCAGCGGATGCTCGACCTCCGCGGCGCCGTGGTCTTCGGCACCTTCCTGCGCAACCTGCACCGCTGGGGCGCCCACGCCATGGTGGCGCTGGTCTTCCTCCACATGATCCGGGTGTTCCTCACCGGCGCCCACAAGGCGCCGCGCGAGTTCAACTGGGTGGTCGGCATCGCCCTGCTCCTGACCACGCTCTTCCTCTCCTTCACCGGCTACCTGCTTCCGTGGGACCAGCTCGCCTACTGGGCCGTCATGGTCGGGACCTCCATCGCCGGCTACGCGCCCGGGGTGGGACCGCAGATCCGCTTCTTCCTGCTCGGCGACGACAGCGTGGGCCGCGAGGCGCTCCTGCGCTTCTACGTCCTCCACGTGGTCGTGCTCCCCGCAGCCCTCACCGGCCTCGTCGGCCTTCACTTCTGGCGAATCCGCAAGGACGGCGGCCTGGCCCGCCCATCCGGCGAGTGAGCGACCCGGGAGCCCGACCGTGAACCCCCAGCCCCAGATCGCGAACCCCGAGGCCCCGCCTCACGAGCGCTTCCCGGTGAAGCCGGGGAAGACCTACGGCCTCATGTGCGTGGTCCCGACGCGCACGCCCGGCACCGGCGCCGAGACCGAACGCCAGGTCCTGGCCTGGCCGGCGGCGCTGTCGCGCGAGCTCCTCCTCTTCCTCGTCACCCTGGCGGTCCTCAGCGCCCTCGCCCTCCTCTTCGACGCGCCGCTGGAGGAGCCGGCCAACGCCCTCCACCCGCCGAACCCGGCCAAGGCGCCGTGGTACTTCCTCGGCCTCCAGGAGATGGTGAGCTACTCCGCCTTCTGGGGCGGGGTCGGCATTCCCGGCCTCCTCGTCCTGGCGGGGGTGGCGGCGCCCTACCTCGAGCGGCGCCGCGGCGGCGAGGGATCCTGGTTCCACTCCTCGCGGAGCTCGGCCAACTGGATCTTCCTGGGCGTCGTCGGCTCGCTCGGCGTCCTCACCCTCATCGGCACCCTGTTCCGCGGCGAGAACTGGGCGCTCGTCGTCCCCTGGTAGGAGCCGAGATGATCCGCGTCGCCATCCTCGCTCTCTCCGCGCTGGCCCTGGCCCTCCTCGGCGTCGCCGCCGCCCGCTCGTCCGCCGAGGCCTGGGTGGGCCACCAGCGGCGCTACGCCGAGCTCTCCCTCCGCAAGGGCGGGAGCGGCACACCCGAGCCCGTCGAGGTGAAGCAGGACCGGTTCCTCGGCTTCGGGGACGACCGCATCGACCGCTGCCGGAGCTGCCACGTCGCCGTCGCCGACCCTCGCTTCGCCGGCGAGGAGCAGCCGCTCCGCACCCACCCCTCCGTCGCGCCCCACGCCCTCAACGAGCTCGGCTGCACCGTCTGCCACGAGGGCGACGGGCGAGCGCTGGACCGGGACCTGGCCCACGGGAAGGACCCCTTCTGGCCCGAGCCGCTCCTCGTCGGCGCGGCCATCGAGTCCTCCTGCGCCCGCTGCCACCTGGCCCCGTTCCCGGCGCAGATGCCTCACCTCCGCCGCGGCGCCGAGCTCTTCGCGAAGAAGGGCTGTCTCGGCTGCCACACCGTGCAGGGCATCGCCCGCGGCACCCTCGGCGCCGAGCTCACCGACGTCGGGACCAGGCGCACCCTCGACTTCTTCGTGAGGAAGCTGAAGGAGCCGGCCTTCAACGCCCCGGGGACGCTGATGCCCAGGCTCAGGCTCACCGGCGAGGAGGTGGCGGACGTCGCCGTGTACCTGAAGTCCCTGAAGGGCCGCCCCCTCGCCGAGGACCCCGTCTCCCACCGGATCCGCACCAGGCGCTGGGCGACCCAGGCGCCGCGCGAGGTGCCGGTCACCGCCGAGGCGGGCCGGCAGGCGGTGGAGGCGCGCGGCTGCCTCGGCTGCCACAAGCTCGGGCCGGTCGACGGCGGGCTCGCTCCGGACCTCGGCTACCTCGGCCTGGTCCGCGACGCCGACTACGTCGCCGCCCACCTCGCGGACCCGCGGGCCCACACCCCGGGGAGCTCCATGCCCGGCTTCTGGATGGCGGCCAGCGAGCGCCGGGCCATCGGGATCTACCTCACGTCGCTCGCGAGCTTCGCCAGGCCGGCGGCGCCGGCCGATCAGTACGCGCAGCTCTGCGCCCGCTGCCACGGGGTGAAGGGAGCCGGCGACGGCCCGGCGGCCGAGACCCTGCTGCCGCGCCCCCGGGTCTTCACCAACGCCAAGTTCTTCAACTGGCTGCCCGAGGAGCGGGCCCACCGCGCCATCCGCGACGGCGTCCCCGGCACCGCCATGCCGCCCTTCGGGAAGATCCTGGACGAGGAGGGGGCGCAGGCCCTCTTCGCCTGGGTCCGGAGGACCTTCATCGGCGAGCAGCGCACCACGCCGGCGGCGCCCCGCCGGGTCCCGGAGCGGAACCCGGTCGCCTACTCGGCCGAGAGCGTGGCCCGCGGCAAGGCGGCCTTCGCCGAGCGCTGCTACGGCTGCCACGGGCGCCAGGGCGACGGCCGCGGACCCAACGCCGCGGAGATGCTGCCCCGGCCCCGGAACCTCGCCAACCGCGCGTTCTTCGAGGGTCTCGCCGACTCCCGGCTGTTCGAGTCGATCACCTACGGCGTCGTCGGCACCGGGATGCCGCCCTGGGACGTGCTGCCCGACGCCCAGCGGTGGGATCTCGTCAACTACGTCCGGCACCTGTCGTCCACGGGGCCGGCGGTTTCCGAGCGGAGGAAGTGATGAGCGTCGTCGTGAAGCGAGCCTGGCGCGACGAGCCGGCCGCCACGCTCTTCCTGGTCAGCGCGGCGTTCTTCTTCATCGTCACCACCCTGGTCGGCCTCCTGGTGGCGACGAAGTTCGTCTTCCCCGAGTTCATGGGGTCGATCCCCCAGCTCACCTACGGGCGGCTCCGCCCGCTGCACGTCAACGGCGTGCTCTTCGGGTGGCTGCTGGGGGCGGACATGGGGCTGGTCTTCTACGTCGTGCCCCGGCTCTGCGGGAACAAGCTGTGGAGCGAGAAGCTGGGCGTGGCCACCGCGGTCCTCTTCGACCTCGTCGTGGTGGCGGCCATCTTCACCACCACCGGCGGCTGGACCCAGGGGCTCGAGTACGCCGAGCTCCCCCTGCCGCTCGACGCCGGCGTGGTCGTCGCCTGGGTCCTGTTCGGGGTCAACGTCTTCGCCACCGTGGCCACGCGCAAGCACGAGAAGATCTACGTGAGCGTCTGGTACATCATGGGCGCGGTGATCTGGACGGCGTTCGTCTACCTGTCCGGCAACGTCGTCGTCGAGTTCTTCGGCGGCATCAACCAGGCGAACCTGAACTGGTTCTACGTCCACAACGCCGTCGGCCTGATCTTCACCCCGCTGGGCGTGGGCCTCGCCTACTACTTCATCCCCAAGGCCGCCGAGGCGCCGCTCTACAGCCACCGGCTCTCGATGGTGGGCTTCTGGAGCATCGCCTTCATCTACGTCTGGACCGGCGCCCACCACATGATCCACGGGCCCATCAGCCAGTGGCTGCAGACGGTCTCCATCCTCTTCAGCGTCTGCCTCATCATCCCCGTGTGGACGGTGATCGTGAACTTCTACGCCACGGTGGGCGGCCGCTGGGAGCGCGTCCGCCAGGACCCGGCGCTGAAGTTCCTCATGGCCGGCACCACCTTCTACGTCCTCACCTGCTTCCAGGGCCCGATGCACTCCCTGCGGACGGTGAGCGCCATCGTCAGCAAGACCGACTGGATCGTGGGCCACGCCCACATGGCGGTGCTCGGCGCCTTCAGCTTCTTCGCCATCGCCGGGGCGCTGGTCGCCGTTCCCCGCCTCGCCGCCCGGCCCCTCTACTCCGTGAAGCTCGCGAACCAGAGCTTCTGGATGATCTTCACCGGCGGCCTGGTCTTCTTCGCCGGCCTGTGGATCGGCGGGTTCATGCAGGGGCTCCAGTGGAACGACTGGAACATCCCCTTCATCGACACCGTCAAGTTCATGCGGCCCTTCTGGATCGTCCGGCTCCTCTCGGGCGCCTTCATCTACGTCGGCATCTTCCTCGTCTTCTACAACCTCATCCGCACCTTCACGGCGGCCGGCGAGACCCCGGCCCGGGCCGCGGGCGCGGCCGCCGCCTGAGGAGGGACCCATGCTCCGCAAGACCGAGCGCAACGCAGGCGCCTTCTTCGCCGCGGCCACGGGCTTCTT
>DATBLK010000100.1:0-6364 GCA_036555405.1 Anaeromyxobacteraceae bacterium | reverse complement strand
CGGTGGCGTGGTCGCCGGCGGCAGCCAGGACCGCCGCCCCCTCGTCCCGGCCCTGCTCCCGCTCGGTGTAGACGCTCTCGAGGAGCTCGTCGATCTTGCGCCCGTCCATGTCCCTCACCCCTCCGCTCGCCGGCGCTCCAGGAGCGCGCGGAGCCAGCCGGCGAGCCCCGTCTCCTGCGGGAAGGAGTAGCCGCAGGACGGGCAGCAGACGACGCGGCAGCCGGTCGCCAGCGGGCAGCTGGGGCGGCAACCCTGCCCCTCGGCCTCGAAGCGCATCCCGCAGAGCGGGCACCGCTCCTCCCTGCTCACCAGGGCCGGCACGCGGTCCTCCTCACAGCCAGGTCCAGCGCATGAGCTGGTTCACGACCGCGCCCACGGCCACCGAGAAGGGGAGGATGAACCCGGCGACGGCGGCGCCGGTCCTCCAGCCGCGCTCCTTCACGATCATGAGGAAGTTGGCGATGCACGGGATGAAGAGGGTGATGGTCACGAGCGCCACCACCACCTCGACCTCCATCGAGGGGGTCATGGTCCCGGCCTTCACGAAGGGCTCGTAGTGGATGAAGAGCCCGGCGGCGGCGTAGTCGCGCCGCAGGAAGCCGAGGATGAAGGCGCTCGCGGCCTCGCGGGGGAGCTGGAGGAGGCCCACCACCACCGGGGCGGCCACCCGCTCCAGCGCCGCGATGCCGCCGACGCGGTCCATCACCCAGAGGAGCAGGGTGCCGACGAGGAACAGCGGCAGCGCCTCCTTCAGGTACCACTCGATGCGGGCCAGGGTCTTCACCGCGACGTTGCCCGCCTGCGGCACGCGAAGGGGCGGCAGCTCGAGCACGAAGTCGGAGCCGCGGCCCGGGATCACCTTGGCGGCGAGCCAGCCGACGAGGAAGAGCACGGCCGCGATGGCGCCGGCGAACCAGGCGGCGGCGCCCGGCGAGACGCCGGCGAGCATCGCGAAGATCACGGCCAGCTGGGCCGAGCAGGGGACGCCGAGGGCCAGGAGCAGCGTGACGATGACGCGCTCCTTGCGGGTCTCCATGATGCGGGCGGTCATCGTCGCCATGGTGTCGCACCCGAGCCCGAGCACCATGGGCAGCACCGCCTTGCCGTTCAGCCCCATGCGCTTGAAGAGCCGGTTCACCATCACCGCCAGGCGCGGCAGGTACCCCGAGTCCTCGAGGACGCTGAAGGCCACGAAGAACGTGGCCACGATGGGGAGAACGATGGCCATCCCGTAGGAGAGCCCCATGGAGAACAGGCCGTACCGGCCGACGAGGAAGCCGCCGTGCTCCCGGAAGGGCACGCCGGCGGGACCGACGAGGAAGTCGCGGACCTCGGGCCAGGGGACGGCGAAGCGGAGGGCGGCCGCGACCCAGGGGACGAGCCGCTGGTAGAAGACCTGGTTCTCCAGGAAGTCGACGGCCGTCTTGGCCCCGAAGACGCCGACGAACTCGTAGCAGGCGAGGAGCACCGCCGCCAGGACCGGGACCCCCCAGAGTGGATGGGTCGCGAGCCCCCCGAGCCACCGCCCCAGCTCGCCGGCGGCGGCGCGCTCGCCCTGCGCCACCACCGCGTCGTGGAGCCGGTCGGCGGCGGCGAGGCGCTGCCGCGCGACGACGAACCGCAGCGACTCCGGGTACCGGGCGGCGAGGCGCCGGCCCGCGGCCCCGATGCGCTGCAGGGCTTCCTCGCCCAGCGCTGCGCCGAGGTGGCCGCGGAGCGACTCGTCCCCGGCGAGCGCCATCAGCGCCAGGGCGCGCCGGGAGAGGCCGCCCGCCGGCAGCAGGGGCTCGACCTCGGAGACCGCCTCCTCGATGGCGTCGTCGTAGCGGACGGCGAGCGCCGAGGGGCGCGCCGCCGCGAGCGACGCCTGCAGCGCCGCGAGCCCCTTGCGCTCCACGGCCACGGTGGGCACGACCTCGACGCCCAGGGCCCGGGAGAGCGCCGCGGCGTCGATCTCGATGCCGCGGCTCGTCGCCTCGTCGGCCATGTTCAGCGCCAGGACGAAGGGCACGCCGGCCTCGGCAAGCTGCGCCGAGAGCAGGAGACCCCGGCGCAGGTTCTTCGCGTCGCAGACCTGGACGCAGACGGCACCGCGCTCCCGCAGCAGGATGTCGCGGGTGACCTGCTCGTCCTCGGACATGGGGGTGAGGCCGTTGGTCCCGGGCGTGTCGAGGACGTGCCAGGTCCGGCCTCCGATCTGCGCCGAGCCGCGCGTCACCTCCACGGTGGTGCCGGGGTAGTTGGAGACGGTGACGTACTTGCCGGTGAGCGCTCCGAAGAGAACGCTCTTGCCCACGTTGGGGTTGCCGACGAGCACCAGGGTCTGCGCCGCGGAGACGACCGCCTTCTTCTCCAGGCTCTCCGCCCGGGCCGCGGAGGGAGGGGTCACGCCGTCCTCCCCCGGCCCGCCCCGCGGCATCGCGCGCAGCGCCCGTAGAGCTCGACGTGCCGGCGCTCGACCTCGAAGCCGTGGCGCCGGGCCAGGCGGCGCTGCAGGGCCTCGACCCGGTAGCTCTCGAACTCGACGATGGCGCCGCAGCCGGTGCAGACCAGGTGGTCGTGGTCCCGGCTGCGGCGCGCCGCGGCGGTCTCGTAGCGCACCCGCCCGTCGCCGAAGTCGCGGGAGACGGCCAGGCCGCTCGAGGCCAGGAGCTTCATGGTGCGGTAGACCGTGGCCACGCTGACCCGCGGGTCGGCCTCCCGGACCCGCGCCACCAGCTCCTCCACCGGGACGTGGCCGCCCATGGCGAAGAAGGTCCGGGCGATGGCCTCGCGCTGCCGGGAGCGGCGCCGGCCGAGCCGCGCCAGGGCGAGCTCCAGCGGCTGACCCGGCGCCGCCCGGCTCCGCCCCTCCCCGTTTCCCCCCTGCTCGGCCCGGCCGGTCATATCGATACTGATTCTCAGTATCAGAAACGTCCCTCCAGGGTCAAGCGCCTCCTCCGGCTCGATCCGGGCGAAGCCCGGAGGCCCGGGGGACGCCCGTCAGCGGCCCGGCTGCCCGCGCGCCCGCCACCAGGCGCGCCAGCGGGCCGCCGCGCCCGGGCCCTCGCCGCCGGCGTCCTCGCCGGCGAGCGCGGCCAGCGAGGCCCGCGCCTGGCGGCGCACCTCGGGCGACCCGTCCTCGAGCAGATCCAGCAGGCGCGGGACGTACCGCATCGCCTCGGCCCGCTCGCGGTGGCGCGCCAGCTCCGCCGCCATGGCTCGGGCCTCGGCGTCGCCCGCCGAGAGGAAGCGCCCCAGGTCGACCGCCCGGACGGTGCTCGCGCTCCGGTAGCGCTCCAGCGAGCCCGGGAGGACCAGGGTGAGCACCAGGAGCATGAGGCCCACCTGCACGAAGGCCTTGCCGGCGAGGTAGCGGCCCGCCCGGACCAGGGCGAACCGGTAGGCGGCGAAGACCAGGATGAAGGCCAGGAAGAGGAGCGGCGCGGCGATGAGGGCGGCCTGCGAGAGCCGCCCCTCCCGCACCGCCTGCTCCAGCGTCGGCCCGCCGGCCAGCGTGACGAGCGCCGAGCCGGCGAGCAGCAGGTACAGGAGCCAGACCGCCGGGCGGAGGAGCCGGCTCCAGGCGGGCGCGGTCGCCCGAGGTGCGTCGGCCATGGGCCGAGTGAAGCACGGGACGGGGCGCCTCGCCAGCGCTTGACTTGCACGCGCGCCGGGCGCCTCATCCCGCACCGATGCCCGAGGTGGACGACCAGCGGCGCGGGCGCACTCCGCAGCGCCGGGGGCCGGTGCTGCGGCGGGCCCGGGACCGGCGTCCCCCGACGGAGCCGGCGCCGGCCTCCCTCCCGACCCTCGACGCGCTCCTGGCGCCCGAGGGGCGCGCCGCGCTCGAGGCCATCGTCCGGCGGCGGGGCGGTCGCGCCGCGGCGGCGGTGCGCGACCTCGCGGCCGGCTGGCGCCGGGCCGACGGCGGTGCGCCGGGCGACGCCGACCTCCGCGCCCTCCTCGAGAGCCACGACCTGGCCCGCTCCTTCGCGCGCCGCGAGCGCGCCGACGCCCTGCACGCGCTCCGCGCCGCCGGGGGCGTGAAGGCGCGCGCCGCCGAGGTCCTGGAGGTGGACCTCGCCGGCTTCGACGAGATCCTGGCGCGGACCGGAGCCGCCGCCGAGGCGGAGGCCATCCGCGAGGAGCGGCGCGCCGCGCTGAAGCGGCGCGCCACCCTGGCCGAGCGGGCTCGCCTGGTGCTCGACGAGGCCGCCCGCCTCCGGGACCTGGGCCTGCTCGCCGAGTTCGAGGCCGACCTCCGGTCCCGGCTCCCAGACCACCTGGAGGCCCTGCGCTCCTCCGGGACCGGGCCGCTCGAGACGGCGCTGGCGCGGAGCCTCACCGTCCCCGGAGCCCGGGCCCGGGCGCTGGCGGAGCGGCTGGGCCTGGACCTCTCCGGGCCGTCCCCGCGGCGCCGCAAGGGCCGCGGCGACGCCAGCCGGCCGGGCCGCAGGACCTGATCCCTCCTCCCGCCGCCCCTGCACGCGCGGTGACGCCCGGCCGGAGGGGGTCGGCGGGTTTTCCTCGGGCTCGTCTTCGGCGATAGACTGGGGCCATGCGCACCGCCACGGTGCTCGTGGTCGACGACGACCCCAGCATTCGCCAGACCATGGAGGCCATCGTCCGCTCGGCGGGCATGAACCCGGTCACCGCCACCAGCGGCGAGGAGGGGCTCCTGGCCCTGCGCCGCGCCCCGGTGGACGTCATGCTCCTCGACGTCCAGCTCCCGGGCATCAGCGGCCTCGAGGTCCTGCGGCAGGTGCGGGAGGGCCACGCCGACGTCGGGGTGATCGTCCTCTCGGTGGTGAAGGAGATCCCCGTCGCCGTCGAGGCCATCCGGCTCGGGGCGCTCGACTACCTCACCAAGGACTTCTCGCCGGGCGAGCTGCAGGCCCGGGTCTCGAAGTCGCTGGAGCAGCTGCGCGCGGCCCGCGAGCTCGCCTGGCTCCGCGACGAGGTGGCGCTGCGCGGGCACCGCCCCATGATCGCGGGCCGGTCGGCGGCGATGGCGGCGCTGGTGGCCGTCGCCGACAAGGTCGCACCCAAGCCGGTGACGGTGCTCATCACCGGGGAGAGCGGCACCGGCAAGGAGATCCTGGCCCGGTACATCCACGAGCGAAGCGACCGCGCCCAGGCCCCCTTCGTGGCCGTGAACCTCCCGGCCATCCCCCACGAGCTCGTCGAGAGCACCCTCTTCGGCCACGAGAAGGGCTCCTTCACCGGCGCCACCCGCCAGCGCTACGGGAAGTTCGAGCTCGCCAACGGGGGCACCCTGTTCCTCGACGAGGTCGCCGAGCTCAAGCTCGACGTCCAGGCGAAGCTCCTCCGGTCCCTGCAGGAGCGCGAGATCGAGCGCGTCGGCGGGGCGCGGCCCATCCCGGTCGACCTCCGGGTCCTCTGCGCCTCGAACCGGCCCCTGGACAAGCTGGTGGCGGAGGGCCGCTTCCGCGAGGACCTGTACTGGCGCCTCAAGGTCGTGCCCGTCGAGGTCCCGCCGCTGCGCCAGCGCCGCGAGGACGTCCGCGACCTGGCCCAGCACTTCCTGGCGCGCTTCGCCGCGGCCTACGGGCGCACCGCCCAGGCGCTCACCCCCGAGGCCCTGGCGCTCCTCGAGGCCTACTCCTGGCCCGGGAACGTCCGGGAGCTCGAGAACCTCGTCGAGCGGCTGGCGGTGGTCTGCGACTCGCCGGTGATCGACGACAGCGACCTCCCGCTGGAGATCGCGGTGAACGCAGGCCTGGTGCGGGCGGTGGAGCGCGAGTCGGGCTACGAGGCGGCCATGTCCGCCTTCGAGAAGGGCTACCTGCGCAAGGTGCTGGCGCAGATGGGCGGGAACCGGCGGGCGGCGGCGGAGCGCCTGGGCATCGGCTTCTCGACGCTGAAGGCGAAGCTGAAGCAGCACGGCATCACCCGCAACGACGGCCAGGCGGACGACGAGGACGAGCGGGGCGCCTAGGCGGAGCGAGCCTCGGCGGGCGCGGCGGTGCGCGGCATGGCGATGCGGAAGGTGGAGCCCTGCCCGGGCCGGCTCTCCACCGCCACCCGGGCGCCGTGGGCCTCGACGATGCGCTTCACGTTGGGCAGGCCCATGCCGATGTGGGCCCCGGTCCGCTTGGTCGAGGCGAAGGCGTCGAAGAGGTGCGGCAGGCGCTCGGCGGCGATGCCGGCGCCGCGGTCGACCACCGCCAGGGTCGCCTCGGCATCGTCTGCCGAGACCTCGATGCGCACCGGTTCCCCGGGCTTCGAGGCCTCCACCGCGTTGGACACGAGGTTCAGCGCCGCCCGCTCCAGGAGGTACCGGTCGGCTCGAACCCAGGCGCCGCCCGCGGAGCGGTGGACCTCCAGCATCACGCCGTTGCGCTGGGCGTGCGGCGCCGCG
>DATBLK010000098.1:0-2166 GCA_036555405.1 Anaeromyxobacteraceae bacterium | reverse complement strand
GTGGGGGGGCGGGGGGGGTCCGGGTACGAGAATCGGCCGTCCGGCAGGAACCGGACGGCCGACGGCGGGGCGGGAGCTAGGCCTTCTTGGTGGGGAAGAAGTGGTTCAGCGCGATCTTGAAGTCCACCAGGGTGTCGGCCTGCCAGCGGGCGGCGCGGGCGGCGAACTTCTTCTGCGAGTCGAGCACCTTCTTGAACATGGGATCGGCGGCGGCCTTCTTGGCGATGACCCCGTCCCAGATCTCGAGCTGCTTCTTCAGGATCGCGTCGGGGGTCTTGTAGAACTTCACCCCGTGGTTCTTCTGCAGGTCCTCGTAGTCCGCCGAGTAGCGGTCGATGGCCTTCCACGACATGTCGGCCGAGGCCGCCTCCACCGCGTAGGCGATGATGGACTTCAGCTCGGCCGGGAGCGCGTCGTACCTCTTCCGGTTGAAGGTGATCTCGAACTGCTCCGAGCACTGGTGGAAGCTCTGCAGCATGCACACCTTGGACACGTCCTGGAAGCCGAGCGCCTTGTCCGAGGAGGTGTTGTTGAACTCGGCGGCGTCCAGCAGGCCGCGGTCCATGGCCGGCACGATGTCCGCACCCGGCAGGGCGTTCACCGCCGCTCCCATGGCCGTGAAGATGTCGATGGAGATGCCCACGGTGCGGTACTTGAGGCCCTTCATGTCCGCGACCTTGGAGATCGGCTTCTTGAACCACCCGAACGGCTGGGTGGGCATGGGGCCATAGGGGAAGGAGACCACGTCGGCGTTGATCCCCTTGTAGATCTCCTCCAGCAGCTCCTTGCCGCCGCCGTACTTGTGCCAGGCGAGCAGCATGTTGGGGTCCATCGCGAAGGCCGGGCCCGAGCCCCACAGCGCCAGCGCCGGGGCCTTGCCGTAGTGGTAGACGAGCACGCCGTGGCCGCCGTCGAGCGTCCCCTTGGACACCGCGTCGAGGAGGTCGAACGGCTTCACCACCGCGCCGGCGGGCAGCACCTCGATCTTGAGGCGACCGCCGGTCATCTCGTTCACCTTCTTGGCGTAGTCGAGGGCGTACTCGTGGAAGATGTCCTTCGTCGGCCAGGTGCTCTGCCAGCGCATGGCGATGGGCGCCTGCGCCACGTGGATGGTCGGGAGAGCCGCCGCGGCCGCGGCCCCGGTGGCCCCCACCGCTGCCTTCTTCAGGAACGTGCGCCTCGAGTTGTCCACCGCCGACGTGGCGGCGACCGTGGGCTTCTTGCTCTTCATGCTCGGCTCCCTGGGACGGCGTGCGTCCCGCTTGGCGGATCGTGAAGTGGGCTGCCCGGCTGATTCGAACGCCGAATCCTAGGCCCTCGATCCCCCTGCCGCAAGGCACGACCCGCGTCGCCGCGGCAGCCCGCCGCGCGATCGCCGTTCCCCGCGCCTTGGAAACCCGAACAGGCTCCTTCCTCCGGGGGGATTTCGCCGCGGCGCGCCAAGAAAAAGGCGGCCCGGGCAATGCCCGGACCGCCTCGTTAAAGCGCGCTGCCGATCGGGACTACTTCGCCGGCTTCTCGGCCGCCTTCTCCGCCGGCTTCTCGGCCGGCTTGGCCGCGGCCTTCGGCTCGGCCTTCTGCTCCGCCTTCTTCTCCTCCTTCTTCCCGGCCTGGGCCACCTTGCGGTGCGCCTTCTGGTGCCGGACGTGCTTGGCGGCGGCCGGCTGGCTGCCGGTCGCGGAGGAGGCGGCGGGGGTGGTCGCGGCGAGCGCCGGGAGGGCGAGGCCCAGGGCGGCGACGCCGACTGCGATGCGGCGAATGATGGTGCTCATCGTCTTCTTCTCCTTCTCCGGCTGGACCGGCGTCGCCGGCAGCCACGGGTTGTCGGGAGAGGGACGGCGGCCGGGGCCGGCCTATTCAACGCGCGGCGCCACCGGGCACGCGCTCGGGCGGCGGGACGAAGGTGGCCTCCCGCG
Organism: Anaeromyxobacteraceae bacterium; assembly: GCA_036555405.1. Taxonomy (GTDB): domain Bacteria; phylum Myxococcota; class Myxococcia; order Myxococcales; family Anaeromyxobacteraceae; genus DATBLK01. The sequence continues at coordinate 250 of DATBLK010000098.1, read as the reverse complement.
CCCAGCGGAAGGCCTGCTCGATCTGCTCGTGGGCCAGCACCAGCCCGCCGCGGAGCATGTCGACCTCGCGCCGCATGCTGGTGTCGAGCAGGTAGGGGCCGTCGGTGTTGATGGTGAAGCGGACCCCGCGTTCCCAGAAGCGCTGCAGGATCTCCTTCAGCTCCTCGAGCGATGCCACCGCCCGCGTGGCCAGGTTGGAGCTGGGGCAGATCTCCAGCACCACGCCCCGCTCCCGCAGCAGCCCCATCAC
>DATBLK010000066.1:0-10411 GCA_036555405.1 Anaeromyxobacteraceae bacterium | reverse complement strand
GACACGAGCTCTGGTGGGCGCAGGCCGAGCGCTACGTGGGGAAGCTCCTGCACGTGAAGGCAGGCCACAGGCTCTCCCTCCAGTTCCACGAGCGCAAGGACGAGACCGTCCACCTGTGGAGCGGCGAGATGATCCTCGTCCTCGACGAGGGGGACGGGCGGGGCCTCGTCGAGCACCGGATGGCTCCCGGCCAGAGCTACCGGATCCGCCCGGGGACGCGGCACCGCATGGTGGCGGTCTCCGACTGCGACATCCTCGAGGCATCGACCCCGGAGGTCGACGACGTGGTGAGGCTCGAGGACGCCTACGGGCGAGTGGGGAAGTAGGAGCCTTTCCTCCCCCTCACCCCGGCCCTGTCCCCCTCCGGGGGAGAGGGAGGCCGGTTCCCGCCGCGCCCGGTGCCATCGGAGGTCACGCCGGCCCGAGCTCGGCGGCGATGGCCTCGGCCACGCGGAGCCCGTCCACCGCCGAGGAGACGATCCCGCCTGCGTGACCGGCCCCTTCGCCGGCGGGGTAGAGGCCGGGCAGGCCCGGCGACTGCAGGTCCTCCCCGCGCGGCAACCGGCACGGTGCGCTGGTCCGCGTCTCCACGCCCACCAGGACCGCCTCGGCCGAGGCGAAGCCGCGCATCCGGCGCTCGAAGGCGCGCAGCCCCTCCCGGATCGCGCGCTTCACCTGCGGCGGGAACAGGGGCTCGAGGTCGGCGGGAGCCAGGCCGGGGCGGTAGCTGGAGCGGCCCGGCGGCGCGCCGGTCCGCCCCGCCAGGTAGTCGGCGAGCCGCTGCGCCGGCGCGCGGTAGCCGCCGCCGCCGAGGGCCCAGGCGGCCCGCTCCCACTTCCGCTGCCAGGCCAGCCCGGCGAGGGGCCCCTCGAACCCCTCGCGGGCGAAGTCCGCGGGCGACACCGCCGCCACGATGCCGGCGTTGGCGAAGGGCGAGGAGCGGTGCGAGTTGGACATCCCGTTGGTGCAGAGCATCTCCGGCTCGGTCGGCGTGGGGACGACGATGCCGCCCGGGCACATGCAGAAGGAGAAGACGCCGCGGGCCTGGCCCTCGACCACCGGGTTCTCGGCGAGGCGGTAGTCGGCGGGGGGCAGGCGGGGGTCGCCGGCCACCTCGCCGTACTGGATGCCGTCGATGAGGGCCTGGGGGTGCTCGGCCCGGAAGCCCACGGCAAAGGGCTTCGCCTCCAGGGCCCAGCCGCGCGCCGCGAAGAGCTCGTAGATCTCCCTCGCGCTGTTGCCGGGCGCCAGGACCACGCGGTCCGACTCCAGGGTGCTCCCGCCGGCGAGCCGGACGCCGCGAACCCGCCCGCCCCGGACCTCGAGATCGACGACGCGGACGCCGAAGAGGAAGGTGCAGCCGCCGGCCTCCAGGTCCGCGCGCATCGCCGAGACCGCCGCGGGCAGGACGTCGGAGCCGAGGTGCGGCTTCCCCTCCTCGAGGATGCGCTGGGCCTTGCCGTAGCGGGCGAAGAGCTCGACGACCCGCCGCACCGCGGGGTGGTGGAGGCGCGTCCCGAGCTTCCCGTCGGTGTAGGCCCCGGCGCCGCCCTCCCCGAAGTTCATGTTGGACTCGGGGTCGAGGTCTCCGGCGCGCAGCAGCCGGGCCACGTCGCGGCGCCGCGGCGACACCTGCCTTCCCCGGTCGACGACCAGGCAGGGGACGCCGCGTTCCAGGAGGGCGTGGGCGCAGAAGAGCCCCGCCGGGCCGGCGCCCACGACGATGGGGCGCGCCGCGGGCTGCCGGGCGCGCGCCGCCGCAGGCTCGGGCTCGGGAGCCGGCGCCACGTCGGCCCGCGCGCGGACCTCGGCGTCGACCTCCGCCTCGAGCGACAGCAGCCAGCGCGGCCGCCCCTTGCGACGTGCGTCGAGCGATCGGCGCGCCACGCGGAGCGAGCGCAGGGACGCCGCCGGGAGCCCGAGCTTCTCGGCGGCGCGAAGGGGGACGACCTCCGCCTCGTCCTCGTCGAGCCAGAGGGGCACGTTGGCGATTCGGTAGCGCACCGGCGCCTTTCTAGCGCCTGCGGGGGGGTACGTGCGAAGGCGATTACGCGCGCCCCCACCCCCTGCGGGCGAGAAGTGCGAAGCTCGCTACGCGGCCGACGGGACCCCGGACGGGCCTGGCGCAGCCGCGTCATCCCAGTCATTTCGAGAGGTTACTGGAACAGGTGCGCCGTGGCGCGCGCGTTGCTAAACGTCGGGCGAACACGGGATACCCGCCGAGCAGCGAGACGCCCCGAGTGCGGAAGGAGCGGAGTCATGATGGTTCCATCGATCCTCGACTCGAAGGGAACGAAGATCCTCGCCAAGTCCCTCTTCAAGGAGCTCCGCGGCAACGGCTACTCGGCCAACCAGATCCTGAGCCTCTCCACCGAGCTCATCGACCTCGTGACCCAGGACCTACGGGACTCGTCGACGGCGCCCGCCAAGGCTGCGGACACCGCGGTCCACGCATAGACGGGCGCGCGAGCGGGCCCGTTGCGCGGCGGGCCCGAGATGCGCGGCACCCGGGGCGGCGCCCGGAAACGGGCGCCGTTCTTCTTTGTTTTCGTTGGGGTTTCCCATTGACTCGGTGCAATGGGAGCGATAACTTCCGCGCGGTCCCGGGCCGAAGCGCGCTCCGCCGAAGCGGCACACGGACGGGAATCGCCCATTCACTCCAGGGGGTCGCCATGGCGCGGATTGCAATCAACGGTTTCGGTCGCATCGGGCGCTGCATCGTGCGCGCGGCGCTGGAGCGCGGAGAGCGCGACCTGGAGTTCGTCACCATCAACGACCTCACCGACACCCGGACGCTCGCCCACCTGCTGAAGTACGACTCGGTGCACGGCAACCTCGACGCCGACATCCGCGCCACCGACAAGGGGATCTCGCTGAACGGCAAGGAGATGGCGGTCACCGCGGTGAAGAGCCCGGCGGAGCTCCGACACGCCGACAACCGGATCGACCTGGTCCTCGAGTGCACGGGCCTCTTCACCGACCGCGAGAAGGCGAAGCTCCACCTCGAGGCCGGCGGCAAGACCGTGCTCATCAGCGCCCCGGCGAAGAACCCCGACATCACGGTCGCCTTCGGCATCAACCACGAGAAGATCGACCGGGCGAAGCACCGGATCATCTCCAACGCGTCCTGCACCACGAACTGCCTGACGCCGGTCGCCAAGGTGCTCCTCGACAGCTTCGGCATCAAGCGCGGCCTCATGACCACCATCCACAGCTACACCAACGACCAGAACCTCCTCGACCTGCCGCACAGGGACCTGCGGCGCGCCCGGGCCGCGGCCCTCTCGATGATCCCCGCGACCACCGGGGCCGCCAAGGCGGTCGCCGAGGTGATCCCCGAGCTCAAGGGAAGGCTCCACGGCACGGCGGTGCGGGTGCCGACCCCCAACGTCTCGCTCGTCGACCTCACCGTCGAGACCGAGAAGCCGGTGACCGCCGAGTCGATCAACGCCGCCTTCAGGGCCGCGGCCCAGGGGAGGCTGAAGGGCGTCCTCGCCTACTCCGAGGAGCCCACGGTCAGCGTCGACTACAACGGCAATCCCCACTCCTCGATCTTCGACGCCACCAGCACCTTCGTCATCGGCGACACCTTCGCCAAGGTCTTCGCCTGGTACGACAACGAGTGGGGCTTCTCGAACCGGATGGTGGACGTCGCCAAGCTGCTGGTGAAGTAGAGCGCCGGAGCCATGGCCATCCGCACCCTCGACGCCCTGGACCTGGCCGGCAAGCGGGTCTTCGTCCGCGTGGACTTCAACGTCCCGCTCGACGCCGCCGGCAGGGTGGCCGACGACCAGCGGATCCGCGCCGCTCTCCCCACCATCCAGCACGCGGTCCGGGCCCGCGCCCGGGTGATCCTGGCCTCGCACCTGGGGCGGCCCAAGGGGCGGGACCCCAGGGCCTCGCTCGAGCCCGCCGGCGCGCGGCTCAGCGAGCTCCTCTCCCAGGACGTCGTCCTCGCCGACGACTGCGTCGGCGACGGCGTCCGCAAGATGGTCCGGGACCTGCGGGAGGGCCAGGTCCTGCTCCTCGAGAACCTCCGGTTCCACCCGGAGGAGGAGAAGAACGACGAGGCCTTCTGCAGGGAGCTGGCGAGCCTCTGCGACGTCTGGGTGAACGACGCCTTCGGCACCGCCCACCGCGCCCACGCCTCCACCGCGGGGATGGCGAGGTTCGTGAAGGAGAAGGCGGCCGGGTTCCTCATCCGCAAGGAGGTCGACTACCTGGGCAAGGCGCTGGCGGCGCCGAAGCGGCCCTTCGTGGCGCTCCTCGGCGGCGCCAAGGTCTCCGACAAGATCAAGGTCATCGAGAACCTGCTCGCCAAGGCCGACTGCGTGTGCATCGGCGGCGCCATGGCGTACACCTTCCTCCAGGCGACGGGGACGCCGGTGGGGAAGAGCCGGGTGGAGAAGGACAGGCTCGACCTGGCGCGCGCGCTGCTCGAGAAGGCGAGGGAGCGCAAGGTGGACTTCCTCCTGCCCGTGGACCACGTCTGCGGCGACGAGCCCAGGGAGACGGCGCGGCGCGAGGTGACGCCGGGCGCCGAGATCCCGGAGGGCCTCCTGGGGCTCGACATCGGCCCGCGGACGCTCGACGCCTACCGCCAGCGCGTGCTCGGCGCCGGCACCGTCTTCTGGAACGGCCCCATGGGGCTCTTCGAGCAGAAGCCCTGGGCCGAGGGCACCTTCGGCATCGCCCGGGCGATGGCCGAGTCGGGCGCCGTCACCGTCGTCGGCGGCGGCGACAGCGCGGCGGCGGTGGAGGAGGCGGGCCTCGTTCCCCGGATGACCCACGTCTCCACCGGCGGGGGCGCCAGCCTCGAGTTCATCGAGGGGCGCCAGCTCCCCGGCATCCAGGTCCTCGAGGTCTAGCGTGGCGCGCACCCGCTTCGTCTGCGGCAACTGGAAGATGCACCGGACGCAGGCCGAGGCCCGCGACCTCGTCCGGGCCCTGGCTCCCCTGGTCGCCGACCTCGCCGGCCGGGTGCAGCTGGCGGTGGCCCCGCCCTTCACCGCGCTGGCGGCGGCGCGGGAGGCGCTCGCCGGGACGGCCATCGAGCTCGCCGCCCAGGACGTCCACTGGGAGGCGCAGGGCGCCTTCACCGGCGAGGTGTCGGCTCCCATGCTGGCCGAGGCGGGCGCCCGGCACGGGATCGTGGGCCACAGCGAGCGCCGCCAGCTCTTCGGCGAGACCGACGAGTCGGTGCGGCGCAAGGCGGCGGCGCTGCTCCGCGCCGGGGTCCTGCCCATCGTCTGCGTCGGCGAGACCCTGGCGGAGCGGGAGGCGGGGCGCACGCTCGAGGTCGTCCGGCGCCAGGTCCGGGCGGCGCTCGACGGCCTCGCCCCGGCCGACGTCGGCCGCCTCACCGTCGCCTACGAGCCGGTCTGGGCGATCGGCACCGGGCGGACCGCCACCTCGGCGCAGGCGCAGGAGGTCCACGCCGCCATCCGCGCCCTGCTTCGCGAGATCGCCGGGGCCGCCGCCGACCCGGTCCGGATCCAGTACGGTGGCTCGGTGAAGCCGGAGAACGCCGCCGAGCTCATGTCCCAGCCCGACGTCGAGGGCGCGCTGGTCGGCGGCGCCTCGCTGAAGGCCGACGACTTCGCACGCATCGCCCGGGGAGCCCTCCGTTGATCACGCTCGTCACCGTCGTCCACGTCGTCGTCTCCGTCGTCCTCGTCCTCGTCATCCTGCTGCAGGCCGGGAAGGGCGGGGGCATGGGCGCCGCCTTCGGCGGCGGGGGGTCGCAAACGGTCTTCGGGGGTCGCGGCGCCCAGACCTTCCTCGGCAAGGTGACGAGCGCCTGCGCCGCCATCTTCATGCTCACCTCGCTGACGCTGGCGGTGCTCTCCACCCGCGGCGGCTCGGTGGTCCGCGCCGAGCCCCCCGGGCCGAGGCCGGCCCAGCAGGCGCCGGTCCCGGGGACGGCGCCCGCGAGCACGCCGCCGGCCGCCCCGGCCCCGGGTGCCCCGCCGGCCGCCCCGACCCCGCCGAGCCCGCAGCGCTAGCCCGTCGCCCGGAAGGGAGAAGGGGACCGGGCGGGCGCCCGATCCCCCTCGCTGCAGCTGGTGCCCAGGGCGAGATTCGAACTCGCACGCCTTGCGGCGCCACCCCCTCAAGATGGTGTGTCTACCAGTTCCACCACCTGGGCGTGTCGGCGGGGTTTAGCAGAGGGCCCCCGGGGACGCAAGCGCACGGGCGCGGGATGGCGCGTCCGCTGGCCGTGCGGGCTATGATGGCCGGGCCATGGGGGCGGACAAGCGCGTCGAGCCGCGCATCGAGGCCAAGCTCGCCATCCGCCTGGCGTTCGGCTCGCTCGAGGAGTTCGTGGAGCGCTGGGCGCTCAACGTCTCGCGCGGCGGCCTCTTCGTCCGCACCCGCGACCCCAAGCCGCCGGGGACGCCGGTCTCCATCGATCTGCAGATCGCCACCGGGCAGCGCGTGGTCCGCGGGCGCGGCGTCGTGGCCTGGACCTGTTCGCCCTCGGCGCCGGGCGAGGCGCACCGCGACCCGGGCATGGGCATCCGCTTCGTCGAGCTCGACGCGGAGAGCCGGCGCCTGGTGGACCTGGTGGTCGCGACCCAGCCCGGCGCCGGGCAGGGGGACGACCCGCCGCGGCCGCCCGAGGCGCGGCTCGAGGACCTGGACTTCGGGGATCCCCGGGCAGAGGCGGCGCCGGCGCGTTCCCCGCCGGGATTGCCTCCGCCCGCCGTCACCGGCCCGGAGCCGGAGCCGCCGGCGCGGGAGCCTCCGGCGCGGGCGGCCGGCGCCGCGTCGCCCGGCGGAGACCCGGAAGGCCCGGGGCGCGCTCCAGCGACGCGGGCCGGCAGGGTGGTGGGGATCGACCTCGGCACCACGAACTGCTGCGTGGCGGTGGCCGAGCGGGGCCGGGCCCGGGTCCTGGCCTCGCGCCAGGGCTGGACCACGATGCCCTCGGTGGTGGCCTTCGACGCGCACGGGCGGCTCCTGGTCGGGCACCCGGCCAAGGCGCAGATGGTGGTGAACCCGACGAACACCGTGTACGGCTCGAAGCGGCTCGTCGGCCGCCCCTGGGCGAGCCCGACGGTGCAGGCCTGCCGCGACCGCTTCCACTACGGCATCGTCCCGGGCCGGCGCGGCGAGGCGGCGGTGCGCTTCGCCGGGCGCGAGTTCTCGCTCCAGCAGGTGGCCGCCTACCTCCTCGGCGAGATCCGCCAGGTGGCGGCCCAGGCCCTGGGGGAGGAGGTGGGGCGGGCGGTGGTGACCGTGCCGGCCTACTACAACGACCACCAGCGCCAGGCGGTCCGGGAGGCGGGCGAGCTCGCCGGGTTCCACGTCGAGCGCATCGTGAACGAGCCCACCGCCGCGGCGCTGGCCTTCGGCTACGGCCGGAACCTGGACGAGCGGGTCCTGGTCTACGACCTCGGAGGCGGGACCTTCGACGCCTCGGTGGTGGAGATCCAGGGCGAGGTCTACGAGGTGCTCTCCACCGGGGGCGACACCTTCCTCGGCGGGGCGGACTTCGACGCCCAGCTCGTGGACCACCTCGTCTGGCGCTTCATGGAGGAGAACGGCTTCGCGCCGCCCGACGACAAGGTGGTGTGGCAGCGCATCCGCGACGCCGCCGAGGAGACCAAGGTGGCGCTGTCGGAGCGCGAGGCGGCGGTGGCCCACGTGCCCTACCTGTGCAAGGACCGGCGAGGCGACGACGTCGACCTCCGGGTGGAGGTCTCGCGGGCCGAGCTCGAGGAGCTCACCGGGCGGCTGGTGGAGCGCTCCGTCGAGGTGTGCCAGGAGGTGCTGGCGGCGAAGGGGCTGTCGCTCGCCGACCTCGACGAGGTCGTCATGGTGGGTGGGCAGAGCCGGATGCCGCTCGTGGCCCGCCGCATCGGGGAGGCCCTGGGGCGCGAGCCGACGAGGGGCGTCCACCCCGACGAGGCGGTGGCCATCGGGGCGGCGCTCCTGGCGGACTCGGCCTCGCGCATCGACTCGGTGGTGCTCATCGACGTGCTCCCCATGGGGATCGGGGTCGGCCTGCCGGGCGGCCGGATGGCGCCGGTCATCCCCCGGAACGCCCGCCTCCCCGTCCGCAGGAGCTACGAGCTCGCCACCGTCCGCGACGGACAGGCCGACCTCGAGCTCGCCGTCTTCCAGGGCGACTCGCCCCGCGTCGCCGAGTGCGAGTACCTCGGCACGGTGCGGGTGGAGGGGCTCCCCCCCGCGCCGCGCGGCGCCGCCAAGGTGGCGGTGGAGTTCACGCTCGGCGCCGAGGGGATCCTGGCCGTCGCCGCCCGCGACCTGGGGACCGGGAGGGTCACCCAGGCCCGGCTGGCGACGCTCGAGACGCCCGAGGCGGTCCGCGCCCGGCTCGGCGTCACCGACCCGCCGGCGCCGCCGCCGGGGCAGCGGCCCACCCCGCTGGCCCGCGTGCGCCCGCAGGCGTCGGCGCCTCGGCGCAGCTTCCTCGAGCGCCTCCTGGGGCGGTAGCGGATGGCCGCGCCCCTGCTCCTCGTGCTCCGGAGCGCCGAGTGGAGCGACCGGTGGCTGGCGATCTCGCTGGCGCTCACCGCGGCGGCCCACGGCGAGCCGGTGTGGCTGGCGCTCTCCGGAGCGGCGCTTCGCGACTTCGCCGCCGGAAGCCTCGACGCCGGCGCGCCCGCCGCCGCCGCGGCGGCGCGGGTGGGCTCGCTGGCAGCGATGCTGGAGGAGGGGCGGCGAGACCTCGGGATCCGCGTCGTCGCCTGCGACACGGCGGCGCGCCTCGAGGGGCTGGACCTCGGCGCGCTGGCGGGACGCCTGGAGGTGACGAGCCTCCCGGCGCTGTGGCGCGCGACGCGGGAGGGCAGGGTGGTGGCCCTGTAGGTTGCCTGCCGGCCCCGTCCGCCCCTATACCTGCGTGGCGATGGACCCCCTCTCCTCGCGGCGCGCCGTGGTCGTCGGGGCCGGCGGCCTCGGCGGCCCGGCCCTCCTCTCCCTGGCCGCGGCCGGCGTGGGGCGGCTCGCGGTCGTGGACGGCGATGCGGTCGAGTCCTCGAACCTGGCGCGGCAGCCGCTATTCGGCGAGGCCGACGTCGGGCGGCGCAAGGCGGCGGCCGCCGCGGAGCGCCTGCGCCGGCTCTTCCCCGCGGTCGCCGTGGAGCCCGTCGACGGCCGGTTCGACGAGGGGAGCGCCTCGGGCCTCCTCGCGGGCGCCGACGTGCTCCTGGACGGCTCCGACAACTTCGAGACCCGCTTCCTCGCCAACGACGCCGCGCTCCGCGCCGGGGTGCCGCTGGTCCACGGCGGGGCGATCCGCACCACCGCCCAGATCCTCACCGTGATCCCGGGCGAGAGCGCCTGCCTGCGCTGCCTCTTCGAGGCGCCGCCGCCGCGCGGCGAGGTGCCGGCCTGCGCCGAGGCCGGCATCCTCGGCCCGCTCGCGGGGTTCGCCGGCGCGCTCATGGCCGCCGAGGCGCTGCGGCTCCTCCGGGGCGAGCGCGGCGCCTACGTCGACCGGATGCTGGTGTACGAGTCCCGGGCGGCGCGGGGACGGGCCGTGGTCGTGCGCCGCCGGCCGGACTGCACCGCCTGCCCGTCGGCGCCGCGCCCTCCCGCCGCGCGGCCGGCGCCGGAGTCGGCCTCCGCGGCGCCCGCGGGGGGAGCCGCGTGACGGCGCGGATCGACGTCCGGCCCTACGCCTGCCCGCTCACCTGGGTGAGGACGCGCCTGGCCCTGGAGCGGCTCGCCGAGGGGGAGGCGCTGGAGGTGCTCCTGGAGGCGGGGGAGCCGCTGGAGAGCGTGCCGGCGTCGGCCGCGCTCGAGGGGCACGAGGTCGCGGCGCGCGAGCCCTTTCCCGGGGGCGGGTGGCGCGTGGTGCTGGTGAAGCGCCGGGCCGCCGCCGCGCCGTTCGAGCCCTGACATGCCGCTCTCCGACGCCGAGGTCGAGCGCTACGCCCGTCAGCTGCTGCTCCCGGGCTGGGGGAAGGTCCCGCAGGACTTCCTGCGGGCGGCGCGCGTCCAGGTGGTGGGCGGCGGGGCGGTGGCGGGGCCGGCGGCGCTCTACCTGGCGATGGCAGGCGTGGGGACGCTGCTCCTCGACGACGCGGGCGACCTGCGGCCCGAGGACGCCGCCGGCTGGCTCTACCCGCCCGACCGCGCCGGCGAGGCGCGCGCCGCGGCGGCCATCGACTCGCTCCGCGCGGCGACCGCCCTGGTGCGCCCTCGCCACCACGCCACCGGCGCCGACCCCACCGCGGCGCTCGTCTGCGCGGCGGGCGCGGTCGCCCGCGAGGCCGCCGAGCGCGCGCGGCAGGCGGGGATCCCCCACGTCGTCGCCGACGCGGACGGCGACGGCGGCGCGGTCGTGGTCGTCCCGCCGGGCGCGCCCTGCTACGCGTGCGCCTTCCGGCTCGGGAGCATGGCGCCGGCGCCAGCCCCGATGGCGGCGGCCGTCGGC